>JAKSHW010000124.1 GCA_024399195.1 archaeon
TGGAGATCCTGGAGAGGCATCTCGGCTCCGGGAAGAGGACGGGCAGGGACGAGGTCATCGACGCCGTCGGCCTCAGCGAGGGCCACACCCGCCTCATCCTCGGGAAACTGGAGGGGATGGGGTTGGTGGACGTCTCCCCCAGAGGGATGATCGTCACCCCGCTGGGATGCGACCTCCTACGGACCCTGGGATTCTCGCTCATGGAGATCGACCATACAGATTCCGCAATAGGGACGTACCAGGTCGCGCTGCTGCTGAAAGGAAAAGCAAAAATTATTAAGAAGGGCGTGGAGCAGAGGGATGCCGCCCTCAAATCGGGCGGCGACGGATGCACCACCATCATCCTCCGCGACGGGGAGCTCGTACTCCCTCCGGACTGGAGCATCGACGAGCATTCCCCGGAACTGGCGGCGCAGATCCGCTCCCACGGCATGGAGGAAGGGGATGTGGTGCTCATCGGAGGCAGCAACACAGGGATGAGGGAAGCAGCCGTGGCGGCCAACTCCGCGGCGCTGGAGTTGGTCGGGTAATATCACCGGACACTGTTATCCGAGAAAAAAGTAATCCCATTATTTCCAGGTTTCAGGAACCGTCCGTATCGTCTGAGCCCAGAGCATCTAGGCACTCCCGGGCCGCATCCCTGATCAAAAGCCTTTCCTTAGTAAGGAATACCCAGATGATGCGATAATTGATGTTCTCGTATTGATGGATGGTTATGTCCCTCATGCCATGGAATTCGCCGACAATCGGTACGAAGTACTTTTCATACTCCGACCGATGGTTCTTGCTTATCCTGTTCAGACATTCCGCAATCTGACCTATCTTCGCCAGACAGCAGTCCTGGAACATCTCGTTCTCAAGGAATTCCTCGTAACTGCGGTTGAAATAGGTGAGATAACCCTCGATTCCATCGGAATAGCGGAGTATCCAGGAAAGGTTCTCCTTCAGATCCCCCAGCGGACGGCGGGCGTCACGACTCATATACCAGCACCCTGTCCTGGCCGACGATCGAGTTGAACCCGCTCGTAAGATAGCCCTCATATGCGAAATCCACGGGCTTCCTGAGAGCCTGCATAAGTTCGTTACGGAAATTGGTCAGGCCGATCAGGCCCATCTCCTCGGGACAGAGGATGATGAAATCGAAATCACTGTCCTCATCGTAATCTCCCCTGGCACGGGAGCCGAAAAGATACACGCGCCTGATGTTATAACGCGAGGCTATGGGGCCGACTATATCCTTCAGCTCATCCAGTGTCAATGAGTCGCTTTTGATCTCGTTGCCAGCCATCTCATACCCCCTTTATTTAAAGAAAGATACACAGACATATAAAAGTAGGGCAAGAAGGTGAAGAGGATCGAGAAAGGTGTGGAGCAGAGAGATGCCGCCCTCAAATCGGGCGGCGACGGATGCACCACCATCATCCTCCGCGACGGGGAGCTCGTACTCCCTCCGGACTGGAGCATCGACGAGCATTCCCCGGAACTGGCGGCGCAGATCCGCTCCCACGGCATGGAGGAAGGGGATGTGGTGCTCATCGGAGGCAGCAACACAGGGATGAGGGAAGCAGCCGTGGCGGCCAACTCCGTGGCGCTGGAGTTGGTCGGGTAAAACCGCACCGAAGTCGCTTCGGCCATTATTCTCCGATCAGACGATCAATCGCAATACCCCATATCCTCGATCGATACCTCGAAATGGAATCAATCAGTATATCGATATGGAATCAATCAGTATATCGATATGGAATCAATCAGTATATCGATATGGAATTAATTACAGTACTGGTTAGCATATGCGTGCTTTCGACACCCTGAATCCAGTTCGACATAGCCTTAGCTAATCGGCGGTTTTCGACTGGAACGGCCGCCTCAGTCACCCGTCCGACGGTCGAGAGTACCCAGTATCCCCTCTTCCGTCAGATCGAGCCTTTCCATCACATCGTACATCTGGTCCGCGTCCCCGTCCAGCTCCAGTTCCCCTCCTACGACCTTCAGGCGGGCCATGGCCCACCTGTCCACCATGTCCTCGAACGTGGTGAACGTCCCGCGGCGTTCCTTGAACCGGTGGTTGACGACGTTGCGGACCATGGCCGCGATCCCCAGGACGAGCACCATCGAGGCCTCCCTCGACGGGGTCTTGAAGTACACGTCGCATAGACCGACGTGTCCTTTCAGCAGCCTGAACGAATGTTCCTGGCGGTACTGCCCCAGATACAGCGACAGGACGGTCTCCGGCGAAGCACCTTTCCTGACGTCGCCTCCTCCGGTGGCCCCGTCCCCCGGGCGGGGGAGGTTAGTGACGAGCACCTCGTACGCGTCGCGTTCGTTCAGGACGTCGGTCCATTCCTCGTCGACCACGGGTTCGCACACGACCTTCCACTTCCTGACCGTAGTACGGACCTCCCCGGCCGCGGGACGTCCTCTCCGGGCGCGTGTCTCGGGCATGTCGATGTACTCCAAGGACCATTTCAGGGCATGTCCCGTCGGAAGGAGCTCCTCCTGGGCCTGGCCGACCGCCATCATGGCGGACGCCTCGGAGTCGAACAAGGCCTTTCCGAACCTTCCCGCGACCCTCAGTGCGGCCTTGCCGCCCGCACGCAGAAGGGACGCCCTCCTGTCGGACACCATCTTCTCGGAACGGAACGCCACGAGACGCATGTCCCTGCCGGGCCCTCTCTTCCCATCGTCCCCCGACGGTCCGTCGATGTGTACGTCCGTGTCGAAGAACCGATGGCCCCTCTTCGTGTCGGACACGGGGCCCCATCCCGTCGCACGGATGTCGTCGCCTATGCGGTCCCTGATGCGGGAGGAGAAGTTCGCGGGCACCTTGGAGACGATGGCGAGGCCGCCTTCGTCGGCAAGCTCCACGACCTCGGAATTGGCCCCTTTGGAGTCCATGACGACGACGGTCCTTTCCGGGTCTGTGTTGTTCAGGACGAACGTTATCGCGTCCACGTCCATCGCAGGGTCCGCGGCGTTGCCGTCGGCCGTGTCGATGTAGCGGATGACCCCCGCGGAATCGGTCATGCTGTTGACGGTGTACAGACGGAAGTCCGTACGCCCTTCCTTGTCGAGGCCGTATTCCGGCCTCGGGACCCCCTGCGGGACCTCGGGAGGGGCGATGACGAACGTCCTGACCTTGGTCTGGTCCAGATGCAGGATGTCGGACACGATGCCGAAGTCCACCTCGAACCTCCTCGATACGTCCCATGCGAGCTGCCTGCGGTCTATGCCGGACAGACAGTCCAACCCCCTTGCGAGCGCATGGTCGTTGAGCATCCCCGGTTCCACGTTCTTGCCCAATATCCCCGACACGGGGATGTGGGAGTAGAACTCCTCCATCTTGTAGAGCGGGATGCGTCTGTTCCTCAGCACTGTGGCCCCGATCAGGAGGAGAACGACCTCTCCGGGGGTCAGGTTCCTCTGGGCCTTATCGAACCTGCAGCGCGAGTCTATCATCTCGGTCAGTCCCGCCCTGCGGAGCAGGGTGAGGGTGACCGCCAGGGTGGCGGGTGTCCATTTCGTCGGTCTTACGATCATGTGTGATGCAGCTCCCCGGCCTATGGACCGGGCATAGAAGATCCTCGCTGCTCCAACTTTACGCTTTGGCTTTATATTTATAGGCTTATAATCGATTTATCGATTATAAGCCTTAAATATAACCGTCTATATGAAGGTGTCGAAGATCCCCCGTTGCATGTATCAGTGGACACTTTGCGGATATGCATTGGACCGAAAAATAGCTACAGAATAAAGTGGTTTTTAGTAAAAATTAATCAATTTTTAAAGGGTGTCGAAAGCACGATATGGAGAACATCGGAAGAGAGGACGAAACACAGGAGTTCAAAGAGAGCACGGCAGAGATGAACGAGGCGATGGAAGCAATCTGCGCCATGCTCAACAATTCCGGCAGAGCCCTTGTGTTCTTCGGTGTAAGGGACGATGGAAACGTCATCGGCCAGATGATTGGGAAGAACACCCTGAAGGACATATCCAAGAGCGTCCGCGAATCCATAGAACCCCCGGTGATCGCCAAGATCAAGGTGCTCAGCACATTGGATGGGAAGGAGTACATATCGGTGGAGACACAAGGCACCGCCCGCCCGTACTCCGTGAAAGGGAACATATTGGTCAGGACCGGTGTGGAGAACCGCAAAGCACCCCTCTCGGAGCTCAGGAGGATGATCCTGAGCTCGGGGGACAATCTTCTTGACACCTCCTCCTACAACCAGGAACTGACCTTCAGGGAACTGTGCGCCCTTCTCAGGAACAACGGTTTCGATGTGCGGGACGACGAACGCCTGAGGAAGAGCTTCGGTCTGCTGAACAGCGACGGGAGACTGAACTATCAGGCGCAGCTCCTGTCCGACCAGAACGACATCCCCCTGTCCGTGGCCATGTTCCGCGGGACGGACAGGTCCGACATGGCCTTCAGGAAGGATTACGGCGGCCGTTCCCTGCTGACCGAAGTAAACCATGTCCTCGATTTCGTACAGGCCCAGAACGAGATTTCCGTAGAGGTCGGACCGGGGAGCCGGAAAGAGAGGGAACTATTCGACGGGAACGCCTTCAGGGAGGCGTGGATCAACGCGTGCGTCCACAACAACTGGATCGGCCACATCGCACCTACCGTCCACATATTCGACGATCGCATGGAGGTCATATCCTACGGGAGCATCCCATACTGGCTCTCGCTGGAGGATTTCTTCTCCGGCAAGAGCCTGCCGGTGAACGATGCGCTGATGAGGGTCTTCGTCCAGACGAAGCTGACAGAGCACACGGGGTACGGCATCCCGGTGATAACCTCCGCCTACGGAAAGGAGGCGTTCGATCTGACCAACGGGACGGTCACCGTCACGCTCAGATTCCGCGGACTGCGTTCGGCGGCATCGAGACATCCGGCGGACGCCCCGTTTACGGAAAGGGAGATGAGCGTATTGGATGCCATAAGGGCCAACCCCTATGCCAAACTGAACGAGATCGCATACATGAGCGGGGTCAGCAGATCGTATGTGGGGAAGGTGGTGATCAGGCTGAAGGAAAAGGGCCTGATCGAACGCGTTGGCAACCAGCGTACGGGGTACTGGAAAGTTCCAGAGAAGACATGATGCTGTCTAAAACTGCTCCGATCATCAGTCGAACGTGTCTTTAAGTATCTGATACCTGATGATTATGCATCCCGATAAGACCCGTAAGTCGGCCGCCATGGGTGGCCATCAATACTTACGGGCAAGGGATTATCTTCTCATCGATCCGACCCTCACTTAATGAGGAGTCCAAAATCATCGAAGACAGCTTCAGCAGGACGTAATCGGTCACTGCCAAGCTTCCTTGATCTTCTTGATGACTTCGGGATCCGTACAGACCCCCTGGGTAGGGCCGGGCTGATATGCGCCATACTGTTCATAATCGTCGATAGCATTAGCTAGATTGGCCGCCGCTTCCGGCGTATCGATGACCATGGTCTCGTAAAATGACT
>JAKSHW010000125.1 GCA_024399195.1 archaeon
TTCCACCACCCCGAGGTGTACGAGAGGTTCAAGAAGAAGATCGGCGGAGGTATCCTTATGTACGGTCCTCCGGGAACGGGAAAGACCATGATCGCACAGGCAATAGCCACCGAAACGGATGCTGTGTTTTTCTCGGTCAAATGTTCCGATATCCTCTCAAGATGGACCGGAGAGGCGGTCGCCAACGTCAAGAAACTGTTCATGACCGCCAAGAAACATCCCAGAGCGGTCATCTTCTTCGACGAGTTCGAGGCCTTGGGAAGGGCGAGGGCCGACGATTCCCGTTCCTGGGAGGACAGTCTTATGGCAGAACTTCTCTCGCAGATCCAAGGGTTCGACAAAAACGATACCGCCCTCATCGTCCTTGCGGCCACCAACCGCCCCTGGGACATCGATCCCGCACTTATCAGGTCCGGACGTTTCGGCAGACACATCTACGTACCCCTCCCCGACGTACAGGCACGCAAGGCGATGATCGACAGGCAGTTGGACGGGGTTCCTACCGATCCCACATTGGACACTGCAGGACTTGCAACGATGACCGAAGGTTACAACGGTGCTGACGTGGTGGAGTTCTGCGAACAGCTCAAACAGAGTGCGATCAACCGCACATTGAGGCTCAACTCCCCCGACGAGGTCATCGGGGAACAGGACATAGGCTATGCGAAGGAAAGGACAAGAAGTTCGGTCGATCCCGAAAACATCAGAAGACTCGAAGAATACCGCAGAACGGGTATGTTGATGGGCTGAGGGGGAGCTTCCCCTCGGTTCCCTTTTACTTTTTGGCACGGGGCTCGGGTTTCACGACACGGAGCTCCTTGATCGTGTGTCCGACGTTGATGAAGTGGTCGGCGATCCTCTCCACGTCCGAGGTCAGGGCGAGGAACTCGGCACCGACGCTGGGGGAGCAAAGACCCACGCTCATCCTCTTGATGTGGTTCTCCGCCATGTCGTCGGTCAGGACGTCGACCTTCTCCTCGAGGTCATAGGCGGCGTCCAATGCGTTGAAGTCGATGTTCTTGTATGCGACCATGACGTTCTCGTAGATACCCTGTATGAGCGACTCCACGTCCTGGATCTCGCTCTTGGCGATATCTGAGAAGGCATCACCGTATTTCTGCAGTTTATCGGCGTATTCCACGATGTTCTCCGCATAGTCTCCGACACGCTCGATGTCGTTGAGGGTATGGAACGCAGTGGACAGATAGGTCAGGTCCGCGGAGCTCAGTTTGCAGTTGGAAAGCTTCACAAGGAAGGCGTTGACCTCCTTGTTGACATAGTTGATGTTGTTCTCCTCTTTCTCGAAAGCCTCCTTCTCGGAGAAGTCGAGGTTGCAGATGATGCGGCATGAACGGGAGAAGTTGTTCATGGCCATCTCCGCCATGTGGACGATCTCGTTCTTGACCTCGAGGATGGCGATCGCAGGGGTCTTGATCATGTGACTGTCCACGAAGTACAGGTGGGGTCCCGAAGGATCAGTGGGAACGGAGTTCTTCTCGTCGGGGACGATACGCATGACGACCCTGATGAGGGCACTGGTCAGAGGCAGCATGATGATGACGGTGATCACGTTGAAGACCGTGTGGAACATCGCAAGCTGGGTCTGAGGCTCTCCGAAGAGTCCTGCGAATATGGAACCGTAGGTGAACTCTCCACCGGTCGCGAATCCCAACAGGAGACCGATGGCCACGAAGATCACCACTCCGATGACATTGAACAGAAGATGGATCATCGCGGTCCTCTTTGCGTTCAGACCGCTGGTGAAACCGGCCATGATGGCGACGACACAGGAACCGATGTTAGAACCCATGGTGAGGTAGATACCCTGTTCGAGGTCTACAAGACCTGCCACGAGCATGGTGATGACGACCGAGGTCATGACGGACGAACTCTGCACCACGGCGGTGAGGGCCGCACCGATGATCACCAGAAGCACGAGGTTCTTGATGCTTGCGAGGAACTCCTTGACGGAATCCATCTGTGCGAACTCGGACATCGCTCCGCTCATCATGCTCAGTCCGACGAAAAGCATACCGAAGGCCGCTATGATAGAACCCCATATGCGGGTCTTATCGGATTTCGAATAGGCGGCGACGAAAGCCCCGACACCCGTCAAGGCGGCGAAGATCACGGTAAGTGAGACTGTGTTCCCACCCATCATACCGAGCGCTACGATCTGTGCGGTGATGGTGGTACCGATGTTCGCACCGTAGATGACCGCGGCGGCAAGCGTCAGCGACATGATACCCGCGTTCACGAAGCCTATGACCAGGACGGTCGTGGCTCCCGAACTCTGAATGGCAGCAGTACCTACGGCACCGATCCCCACACCGACAAGCTTCTTGTCGGACGCCTTGGAGAAAAGCGATCTCAACCTGCTTCCGCATACGGATTCCAGGTTGGAACTCAATGTCGTACAGGCGATAAGAAATACACCGATACCTGCCAACAAGGTCAAAACAGCTGTTATCGTGGTTACTGAGTCCATAGACTACATCCATTCACAAAGGTGGTGAACATATGTATCCACATATGCCTTTTATAGCTTGTTACTGAAAGGTCGATGAACATATACCCGACCTAATCCGCCATGAACCAATATCGGATTCAGAAGGGAATTGGACGTACTGCGATTTATTCATATACGACGAAAATCGAAGGGGGTGTTAACTTATTGACTAGGCGTATGTTATATATTATATTACTATCAAAAACATACAATAATTAATCCAATATAACGACTGGCACATATACATAAAATGGCAGGCATACGTCAATCGCCAGACCCCTTGGCATTCAGGAGGGTCCAAGTCCCTTCAAGCCTGCCAGATCTACGGCCGCCTCTTTGTTACCGCTTTCCGCAGATTCCTTGAGACAGGCCTCCGCACGGACGAGGTCCTTCCCCACATGCCTTCCGTCACGGTACATCAGCCCTACGTACCTCTTCGCTACAGGATTGTCCAACTGGGACGCCATGTCCCATAACATCCGGTCATGCTCCGGATCGTCGAAGACCCACCACACTGCGAACAGTTCACGGAGGGAGCCCCTGAGCCCTTTGTCATATGCTTCCAGGAAACACTTCTCGGCCATAGCTAGATCCTTTGCTGTCCCTTTCCCATAGCGGTATGCCTTTCCGATACACCAGGTACACCTTATGTCCCCTTTGGAAGAATACAAAAGTGCCAGTTCGAAGACCTCCTTGAGCCTTGAAACGTTGTTGACCTTCCATATGGCGGTGAAGAGGTCGGGACAGCCCTCTGGGATCCTGTATTCCTTGACGGCCTTGTCCAACCACATGATCGCCTTGGCGTAGTCCCGTTCCACACCGTATCCGTGGAGATACGCCCTTCCGAGATGCAAAGAGGCCATGTTCACACCGCATCCCGCAAGTTCTTTGTAGAGCACGAACGCCTCCGCGTACCTCTTGGTTTTGGACATGGCCTCCGCCCTGACAAGTGCATTACCTGCAGAAACCTTATGTTCCAGACGTATAGAATCCATGACGGACACCGCCTCGAGGTATCTGCGGTCCAACCTACGCATCACATCCTTTCCGCTTACTATGATGTCCACACAGTCCAGAGCATAGTCGTAGTACTCGTTGACGTAATGCACCTGGGAAAGCCCCCATTTGTGCGTCTCGTCCGCAAGGCAGTTGAACGGATATTTGATGTAATGACAGTCTAGGAGGTACAGAAGTTCCAGGACGATCTCCCTCTCGGTGAGGACCGATTCGGGAACGGAGGTCCTGTTCACAAGTTTTCCGTTTTTATCGAGATAGTCGTACGCCTCCTCCACGGCGACCAGGATTATGTTCTTCCCGTACCTTTCCTTGATCAGGTCGGTGAACTTCACCAGGAACGGATAATGGTCGAACGACCCGAAAGAGATGTGGTTCACGGTGAACCCGGGGTTGAGCTCACGCAGTAGAGCGTATTTCGACTCCTGTTTCAACGGACCTCCGTCGGTACAGTACTCCACCTTCCCGTCGGGGGAGAGAAGCTCGATGAAACCGTACATCAACGTCCGCAGGTCTATGACCAACCAGTCCGAGCCGCTGTCGCAGAAGGCATCTATCACGGTCTTGTTGTAATCGGCTGTAATGCATTTCTTGAAGAAATCGGTGAGTTCGAAACGGGAAAGGTCCTCGGCGGTTATATCCTTGGAGATATGTTCCGACAAGGCGGATACATAGGAACACTCCTGATAGAAGCAACGGATGTTGTACCTGTTGCCCGCGGCCCCGTCCAACCGGTGACCAATGGAAAATATGTCACGGGATACGCAACAACCCCAGATATCGATCTGTACCGCCATCGAATGTCCTCTTTCGGACGCATATAGCGGATATGACAGATAAAGGGATTTGCGTGGTAGAAGGGACCGGCCCCCGGAAATCCCGAAGACCGGCAGGAGGCGTTCACGCCTTGGAAGTGGTTCCCACACGACGGGTTTGGTGTACACCGCGTCTCCAGGGATCTAACCTGAGGACCGCCGCGGCGGCGACTATCACAATGACAGAACCCACATTGTGCACGAGGGCCCCCACGACAGGGTCCATCAGACCCATGACAGCGAGCACGGTGGCGGCGAGGTTCAGGACCAGGGAGAACGCTATGCCCGCATGGATCGTACCCAACGTCCTCCTGCACAGTCTGACCAGGCCGGGCAGTTTTGTCAGATCGTCGTCCATGAAGACCATGTCCGCGGAATCGATGGACAGGTCGTTGCCTATACCGCCCATGGCGATCCCGACGCCCGCCCTCTTCAAGGAAGGTGCGTCGTTCACCCCGTCACCGACCATACAGGCCTTTCCGTCACGGTCGATCTTCCCCACGATCCTCATCTTGTCCGCGGGTTCGCACTCCCAGACCACATCGTCCATTCCGAGCTCGTCCCTGACACGGGATGCGACGCCCTTGGAATCGCCGGTCAGCATGATGTGTCTGAGGCCGACCATCCCGATGTGCCTGATGGCGTACCTGGAGTTCGACCTGACCGTATCGGTGAGGGTCACATAACCCACGGTCTTTCCGTCCACTCCGACGAAGAGGGACGTGTATCCGCCCTCTATGGCGGCGTTCACACACTTCAGCACCCCGTCGGAACCGTCGGGACAGTTCTCCACGATGAAGGAGAAGTTACCTGCGACCACATGTCTTCCGGAGACGATGCCTCTGACCCCTCTGCCGGGCACGTACTCGAAATCCTCCACCGCGGAATGGGCCTTCACGGTTTCGGCGATGGCCTTCCCGAGGGGATGTTCGGAACGGGACTCGAGGGATGCGACCAGATATTTCAGGTCGTCCTTCGAGATCGATTGGTCCGTGGAGACGACGTCATTGCACACGATGTCGCCGGTGGTGAGGGTGCCGGTCTTGTCGAGGAGGACGGTGTCTACCCTTGCAAGCCTTTCCACCGCACCTCCGTCCCTGAGGAGGATGCCGTGACG
>JAKSHW010000126.1 GCA_024399195.1 archaeon
GCACAGGGCCGTTGTATCTGCAGATCGATTCTGCAGCGAAATTCGTGATCGACAATGTGAAGACCAATGTGACGATAGAAGGATTGTTCCGCAAGGAAGAGCCGGAAATACCCTATGAAGCGATAAGGGAGGTCATCACATACGCTGTCGTCCATAGATGCTATCAGATGTCGTCGTCGCCTATATCCGTCGGAGTGTACGACAATATCGTGGAGGTGATATCTCCAGGATTATTGCCTGACGGGCTGACCGTCGAGGAAGCGGTATCTGGTTGCAGGTGTCATCGTAACAGGGCCCTCAGTGAGTTTTTCATCGCTGTGAAAATGATGGAAGGTTGGGGCAGTGGACTGAGGAGGGCGTTCGACCAATGTCTTTCACACGGGCTCGCCGAACCCGAACTGGATACGGTCGGGGAAAACATCCGCATCACTATATACCGTAGAGGTGTGAAACCTACCGTTTCGAACGGTATTCTGCCTCTTGACGATTTCCAGAAGGCTATATTGAAGGTTTTGGCAGAGAATCCGTCTTTGACCCTTCCCGAGGTCGCGGCAATGTTGAAGGTCTCCCCGGCCACCGTGAACAAGGCTGTCAAGGCATTGAAGGCTTCCGACAGGCTTTCAAGGGAAGGGAGCAACAAAAAAGGTAGATGGGTAGTCCATTCCCGGATATGAACGGCCGTAAGGCCTATGCCCCTTCCCTTTCGGGTCGGGGCAAAGGTGTTTATTCTTTCTTTTCAGGGTTTTCCGCAGGGGTTTCGGTCTGTGCAGGGGCTTCTTCGACCTCTGTAAGTCCGTCCTCTTCTGCAGGTTCTTCGACCTCTACCTCGACGCAGACCTCTCTGGGTTTGGCCTTGAGTTCTTCCTCGATGGCCTTTTCCTCTTCGAGCTCCTCGACCGAATATTCCACATTGATGGGAGGTTCGATCTTGACCGCGGTGGAGACACCGTCGGGGTTGAGGTGGTCGAGCTTCTTCATGAGCACGTCTTTTTCAGGACACTCCGCGAAAGCGTATTCGGCGACGTCCCTGTAGGTGGTCATGGCGTAGACGTCCATGGTGTCGGAGTACTTCTTGCGGATCATGACGTCCTTGGCGTTGTCGATGGGGACGAGTCCGACCTTGATGCCTGCGGATGCGGCGGCCTCGAGCTTCGCGGTGACGGCACCGACGGGGAGGACCCTTCCTCTGACGTTCAGGCTTCCGGTCATCGCCAGGTCCTGGCGGACGGGGATGTTGTAGAACGCGGAGAGGATGACGGTGGTCATGGTGACGGATGCGGAGTCTCCTTCCACACCGTCGTAGGTTCCGATGTACTCGAGGTGGATGTCGTACTTGGACATCTCGCCGTCGGTGATCTTCTTGAGGACCGCGGATATGTTGTCGACGGCTTCTTTGGCGATCTCTCCGAGCTTACCGGTCGCGATGATCCTTCCTCCGTCCTTGGTGAGGGCAGGGGTGACCTCCGCCACGATGGGAAGCATGATTCCGGAGTACTCCGCCATTCCGGTTCCGGAGTCGAGTGCGGCGAGACCGTTGATCTGACCGATCCTGGTACCTTCGGTAAGGAACAGCTGGTAGGATTTGGAACCCTCGACCTGTCTGTCGGCGATCTGCTGTTCGAGGGACCTGGCGTTTACCATGGCGGCGAGGACGTCCTCCCTGGTGACGACCGATCCCGAACGGGACACGGAAAGGTCTCCGGCGACACGGATGAGTCCACCGAGCTCCCTGAACCTGAGGGTGAGCTTGCCTTTCTTTCCTGCACGGCGCTGGGCCTCCCTGAGGATCTCTCCGATCGCGTACTTGTCGAAGTGGGGGATCTTACCGTCTTTCCTGACCTCCTGGGCCACGAACCTGGCAAGGTCCATCCTGTGGGCGTCGGTGTCGGGCATGGTGGATCTCATGAAGATCTCGTATCCGTATCCTCTGATCCTGGACCTGAGGGCGGGGTGCATACCCTGCATGGCATCGAGGTTACCTGCGCAGACGAGGATGAAGTCGCAGGGGACGGGTTCGGATTTCACCAATGCTCCGGAGGACCTCTCGGACTGACCGGTGATGGCCATCTTACCCTCCTGCATAGCGGTGAGGAGGGCCTGCTGGGATTCCATCCTGAGGGTGTTGATCTCGTCGATGTAGAGGACTCCTTTGTTCGCCCTGTGGATGTCTCCCGCCTCCAGCCTGTTGTGGGAGGGGGTCTCGAGACCACCGGACTGGTAGGGGTCGTGTCTGACGTCTCCGAGGAGGGCTCCGGAGTGGGTACCGGTGGCGTCCACGAAAGGCGGCATATCCTCTTTGTCATGGCCTACGAGCAACTTGGGCACGTACGACGTGTCGTTGCGGGTACCCATGGGGTTCTTGGTGAAGATGAGGATGATCATTATGGCGAACAGTGCGATGAAGAGGATGTAGTAGTTGCCGAGAATGAACGCTCCCAGGAAACCGAAGATGATGATTATGGCACATGCGTACATGTACGAGGTGTTCTTCTGGTTCTTGTTGGCGTTCGCGATGGCCTTCTGCTGCTGGACGACCTGTTTTCCTTTTCCTGCAGGGAACGTCCTGATGCGGGGTTCGTTCTCGTCCTCGGGGTTGCTGTAGGCCACGATATCCTGCAGGTCGTCCTTGGGCATGTGCTCGGTCATGGAATTGGCGAGCATCGATTTACCGGTACCGGGCTCTCCGATAAGCATCATGTGCCTTTTCTGGGCCGCGGCCTTTCTCATGATATCCACCGCCCTGTCCTGTCCGATGACACGGTCGGACATGCTCTCGGGGATCTCGATGTCCTTGGTGGACTTGAAATCGCGGGTCTTTATCCATTCCTCGACCGTGACGTCGGTAAGCACAGGGTCTTTCTCGTCGTTGTGTTCCATGTGTTCACCGTTTTCTAGTTTGTAGTCTGTCTCTGTAAGTTGTTTCTTGAATAGAAGGTCCGTGGTCATCACTCTCCTTTCCTTCCCATGTTGATCAGTGTGTATGCCAGCAGGATGCAGATGATCCCGACGATTATCCATTGGCTGTACGCCATCAGGTAATCGAATATGCTTTTGTCAGGCTGAGGCCATTCGTAGGCTTCGGGGCTGAGGTGTTCCACGACCACGAAGTTGTAGATGGACGCCGTATCGTCTTTGAAGTACGATGCATAGGTCGAGAAGGGCTGGTGTTCCTGCGAGAAGGTGTTGCCCGACAATCCGACCGTGTGCTCTCCGACCGCGAGGTATGTGTCCTCATGACTGGCGTTCCAGGTGCTGTCGACGGCGTACACGTTGCCTTCGATGATGACGTGGTCCCATGCGTGGAGGTCCGACGTCTCCTGGGTCTCGGCGAGACCTACGACCACTTTGCAGGGCACCTCGTATCTGTCGCAGAGGGCCTTGAACGCACTTGCATACGCCATGCAGACGATGAGGTGTTTGCCTTCGACCTCGCTGACGAACGCTCCGTAGACGGTACCGTGGAAGGGGTTCTTGTCATCGGTGTCGTATCCGAACTCTGAACCTGTCAGGTAGGAGTTGATTCCTTTCACGATGTCCCTCGGGGAATCCCCGTCGATCTTCACAGATTCGATCGCCTCACGGGTCTTGTCGACCTTGGACTTCATCGAGCCCCCGTCGGCAAGGTACTTCTCGCTGATGTAGATGTTGAACTCGAGCCCGTCGATACCGTAGTATCCGTCGGCGATCCTGACGATCTGTCCCTCTATCTGTTCTTCGAAACCTACATCGCTCTCCCTGAAGCAATGGCCTTGGCCGTTGAGCAGGTACGAAACCTGGTCCGCGCTCCATGCCCAGAACGCCATGGCATCGTCCATCTTGGTGGCCTGTACGGCCTTCACGGTGTCCGGGTACACGGTCTCGAGCATTTTCTCTGCGGCGGTCAGGGCATATACCTGGTCGTCGTCCATTCCAGCGATCTTGTCGGCATGGGTAGATCTGTACCTATCGACCTCTTCGCCGCTTACGTACACCGAGAGACGGTATCCGTCCACCGACACCTTGTAACTCGATGCGGAGACGTCGTCCGACGGTTTCAGACCTTCGAGGGCCTGGTAGATAAGCAGCTGGTTCGAGGTCAACTGTTCCGAATAGGTGGTAAACGATTCCGTGTCCCCCGTCTCGGCATCGATGGGGTTTGACACCATCACCGGGACGAAAAGGAGAACGGCCACCATCGCTGTGACGATCGTACGGCTGTTATTCATCGGGTTCGGTTATCCTATTCTAATATTAAAGGTGTTGATTTTGGCATATAGACTAGGTATCGCGATTACAGGAAACGTTTTATAGGGTGTCGTCGGGACGTTTCCTCTATCTTGTTTTATATTCGTTCATTATGGGCTTCCGTATGTTGTTCAGAGACCTGGATATCGCGGACAGGCTGAAAGACGCCTTGGACGCCCAGGGGTTCAAGGAGATGTATCCGCCACAGGCCAAGGCGATCCCCGTCGCACTCACAGGCAGGAATCTCGTCGCCGCCGTGCCCACCGCCAGCGGAAAGTCCATGATCGGTTTCGTCCCCGCTCTGAACATGGTTCTGACCAAGCACCGCAAGGTCCTCTACATCGTCCCGTTGAAGGCGTTGGCCTCCGAGAAGAGGGACGATCTCGACAAGTTCTCCCATCTAGGCATCAAGGTCATGATGACCTCCGGGGACCCCGACCATGACGACGACATATCCGGTGCCGACATAGTCATCGCCACCTCCGAGAAGGCCGATTCGATGCTCCGTCACAACAACCGCTGGATCGAGGGTCTCGGACTGGTCATCGCGGACGAGGTCCATATGATCCACGAACCTGGCAGGGGCCCCACGCTGGAGGTCGCCATGACCAAGTTCATGAGCCGTATCAAGGACCTACAGACCATCGCCCTGTCGGCGACCGTCTCCAACGCGGAGGATCTCAGGAACTGGTTGGACGCGGAACTGGTCCAGGACTCATGGCGCCCTACCAAACTGAAGGAAGGGGTCTATTTCGACGAGCTTCTGGAGTTCAACGACGAATCCCATATGACCTTCACCCAGAAGGGTGATCCAATATGGGCCATGATGGAACAGACCATCCGTGAAGGCGGACAGTGCCTGGTCTTCGTCAATTCACGCAGGTCCACCGAGGCCGTCGCGTCCAGGTTCAACAAGAAGATGAAGGCCCTCACGAACGCGAGCATATCCCCCGCAGAGAAGGAGCTCATCGAAGGTGGGGCCGAGAGCACCGCCACCGGTGTGAAGCTCGCGGAGTGCATTTCCTGCGGTATAGCGTTCCACCATGCGGGTCTCGACTATAAACAGAGACGCTGTGTGGAGGAGGGTTTCCGCAACCGCACCATAAAGTGCATTGTGGCCACCCCCACCCTTGCGGCGGGCATCAACCTTCCCGCCCGTAGGGTCATCATCCGCGACACCACCCGTTTCGAGGTGGGTTCAGGCACAGTCC
>JAKSHW010000127.1 GCA_024399195.1 archaeon
TATTGGAAGAGGAGATCCGTTCCAAGGAGAGGGCCAACCGTTCCCTCGTAACCCAGGTCCAGAGCCTTGAGAAGAAGGTCAAGGACAATAACGTCGGCAACCTCGAGTCGGAACTTGAATATTATAAGAGCCAATGCGAGTTCCTATCGAAGGAGCTCACCCAGGCAAGGGACCTTGTCAGACTGTACTCCAGCGGAAGCAGGTATTCCAGCGTCAACACCTTCCTTCTGGGCGAGACCACCATCCATTGCAACCTGTTGGACGACGGACGCTACCGTGTGTATTTCAGTCCCAGGAAGAGGACCGTCAGGTTCATACCTGATGATGGAGGAGAGATCCTGTGCAGCGACAGGAAGGTGTCCGTGTCCGCGTTCAGGTATTATACGGCCTTCGACAAGGTGAGGGAGCTTTCCGCCGTGAAGGAAGGTGACGAGACGGTGATCGCCTTCGGGGATCCCGGGTATTGAGCCTCTTTCCACGGAAGGACCTCGCGGCCTCCGCGAACGCCCTCAGTATCTCCATACTGTCCCTGTCCGTACGGTACGATAGTTCGGGGTGCCATTGCACCGCCCATCCGAAATCCATCCCGGGGTGGTAGACCGCCTCGGTTAGGCCGTCCTCCGATACGGCCATGCACCTCAACACGGGGGACAGGTCCTTCACGGCCTGGTGGTGGTAGCTGTTCACACCTATCCTGAGGTGTCCGAGAAGTGTTCCGAGAGGGGAGCCGGGAACGATGTCCACCTTGTGTACCTGTCTGTCATACGGAGGGGACATGTGGTGATCCGTTCCCCCGGGTCTTTCCGTGGGGAGGTCCTGGTATAGCGTACCTCCCAGAGCGGCATTGATGAACTGTATCCCTCTGCAGATCCCCAGGAACGGCATATTGCGGGATATGGCCTGTTCCAGTATCAGGTATTCCATGCGATCGCGTTCCACACAGGTTTCGCCGCAGAAGTCCTTCTTCGGTTCACCGTAGACGGCAGGTTCTACGTCCTGTCCTCCCGTGAACAGGATACCGTCGCACATTCCACAGATCTGGGATATCTCCTTCGGATCATCGGTCAGGGGCAGCATGATGGGCAAGGCCCCGGCCTCTCTCAGTCCGTCCATATACCCCGGTATCATCCACAGGCTGTTCCTTTGTATGTCCACAAGCGGGACGATCCCGATCACAGGCATGTGTCTCACTCCGTCATCCGTGACGGGGCTCTTCTCAACCTATCCACATCCGTCCATTTCAGACACCGGGCCTATTGGCAATATATCGTCCGATCGATAGAAAACTGGATATTTGTACACATCGATGGTCACGTATGCAGACCATCGAGGCCATGAAGGAACGTCATTCCGTCAGGAAATACAAGCAGCAACCTCTTTCCGATGAGATCGTGTCGGAACTGGAGAAAGCGATCTCGGAGGTCAATTCCGAATCGGGTCTCGACATCAGGCTGGTGACCGACGATCCCAAATCGTTCTCCGTGCTCGGAACCAAGCTCACCGGTTTCACGAACGTCCCCGCATATCTCGCTGTCATAGGGGATGAGTCACCCGACCTCAACGAGAAGGCCGGATACTATGGGGAGAAGCTTGTGATCCTCGCACAGTCCCTGGGGCTCAACTCCTGCTGGGCCGCGATGTGCTCCAAGAAACACATCTCGTCCACACTGAAGGAGGGACAGAGGATGGTCATCGGTATCGCCTTAGGTTACGGTGCCGACAGCGGAAGGCCCCACAAGAACAAACCCATGGACAAGCTTGCCGACATGACCGATGTCCCCGGGTGGTTCGTAAAAGGTATGGACTGCGTCCTTCTCGCACCTTCGGGCGTGAACAGGCAGCCTTTCTTCTTCGAGATGAAGGGCGGAAAGGTCCTTGCCACCTGTAAGGGGGAAGGAATGCCTCGGATAGATCTCGGTATCGCGAAATACCATTTCGAGACCGGGGCGGGGAAAGAGAACTTCGAATGGTACTGAACCTACAACAGGTTTTCCAACTTCAGTCTGAAGAGCTCCTCGTCGCGTCCGTCCTCCCTGAGACACCAGAGGAGCTCGTCCAGACACGATCTGTTGCCGTTTTCGAACATCCTCAGCAGGATGGCGGTCTTCGCGGGGTTGTGGGACTCTGCGTTGTCGGGTTCCGTCAACGGGTATTCCAGGACCCTCCTTGCCGACCTGATGTGTTCCTTTCTATCTTTAGAAAGATCTTCTTTCTCAAAAGACACCAGTTTTCTGAACGACTCCTCGGTGGAAAGTTCCCATAGGGTGTCGGTCAGCAACGGTAATGCGTTCCTATTGCCCGATGTGTACGCCTTTTCCAATTCCTCGGATGCTTTTACGAGGTCTTTGGCGGTTCCGCGGCCGTACAGGTGCATCCTGCCCATTCTCCAGGGGTTGTTCCCTGCCAGGTCACCGAGCAGTCCGTCCGATCCGCCGGTGTTCCAAAGGATCTCGAACTTCATCCATGCAGGACGCGTGTCCCCTGTATCCAAGGCCATGTCAGTGTAACGTCCGGCCGCTTCCCTGTCGACGTCCACGCATCTCCCGTAGTAGCAGACCATCGCCTTCCAGTACGGAGGTACGGAATCGGAGGATAGAAGGAACCTGGACGATTCCATGTCGTTATCCTCCCATAGCATCGAACAGAACCTCTCGGTCTCCTCCGCATCGTCGCGTATCCTCTCCAGGTACGCTCCGAGGATGCCGTTCTCCTCGAGGTAGTTCAGAACGGTACCGTCTCTTACCGACCTCAGCACGGCGAGGTCCTTGCGGTAGGCCACATCCTCCTCGGGGATTGCGAAGACGTCGAGGTCGTCGAGGACATGTCTCTTCATCTCCTTCAGCAGGAAGACCGTGGAGACGGGGTCGTCCAGTTTCTGGAGACCGTTCACGGTGTTGCGTATGCAGGCGTTGACGAAGGTGGTCCTGTATATGGCATAGAGGTCCTGGGACATCAGACGTTCCTTGACGGCGAAGTACGCGTCGTACACCGCGAGAGGCGTTTCCGAAAGGGTTCCTTGCAGACTGTAGGGGTTGTTCCTGCGGTAGTGCACGAGGGTGCGGTCCACTATGGATATGGATTTTGAGGAGGTCATCGCGGACAGGACGAAGTACACGTCGTTGGACCTCGGGACCTCCTTGAACCTCAGGTCCATGTCCTTGACGAAGTCCTTCCTGAACATCTTGTTCCAAGGGGCCCCGGTGGTCATCTGCAGGATGTCCCCTTTGACGTCCTTCGGGGAGAAGCTCTCGTTCGGAGCGAGCTCCGTTTTCAGCAACCAGTGTGCCTTCTCCCTTATGAGGGTCTCCGAATCGAAGGTGTCCGCACCGAATATCACGATATCTGAACCGTTCCTGACGGCGGAGTCCAACGCGAACTCGATGAGACGGTGGTCGAAACGGTCGTCTCCGTCCAGGAACAGGTAGTAGTCTCCTTTGGCGACCGTCATCCCGCGGTTCCTGGCGGCACCGGCGAACCTGTTCTCCTGCCTGACGACCTTCATATTGGGGTGTTCCTCCGAGTATCTGCGGAGAATGTCCGGGGAACCGTCGGTGGACCCGTCGTCCACGCAGATCAGTTCGTAGTCGTCCACGCTCTGGTCGAGGATGTCGTCCAAGGCGTCCCCAAGGGTGTGTTCGGCGTTGTACACGGGCATGACGACAGATACGCAATGCCCCTCGGGGATTGATCTGCGGGGTTCCAACGCGGTCTTCACCCTGTCGTCCAGCTCGGACCACCTTTCGGGGGTGACGTTCTCCCTGAGCAGGTCGTACGATCCGCGGTCCAACGGGGACACTTTGCGGGACTCCCTGTCGGAAAGTTCCAGGCTCCTCTCGATTATGATGGTGAAGATCCTGTACATCGCCTTCTCCGACTCGCCATGGGGTATCCCCTTGTCGGCGATGTAGCGGCACATCTCCACGAACACCCTGACGTATCCGTCGATGTTGTGGTGGCTGAGCCCCGAACCCATGATGGAATCCTTCCTAAGACGGTGTCTGGTGGCCCTTATGTCCACCCATCTGACCTTTCTTGCCTCCATCAGGCACCTGTACGTGAACAGTTCGTCCTCGTGGATGATCCCTTTGTAGAAATGCAGTCCCGCCTCGATGTAGAACGAACGGCGGGTGCATAGCAGCCATACGGGACATCTGAACATCCCCCTGTTGAGCATGGTGTTCAGCATGATGTTTCCGGGGACGGTGCCGCGTATGCCGATGTCCCTGAGGTATCTGTTGTCGTCATCGGCTATCGGGCCGGTGTCGTTGTGGAAAAGGTCGGCGTCGAATGTGAGGACGTCCAATCCGTCCTCTTCCATAAGTTCCAGTACGCGTCCGAAGACGCCGTCGGACATTATGTCGTCCCCGTCGAGGAACATGATGTATTCGCCCTTCGCGAGCGAGACGCCGATGTTCCTGCATTCGGAGACCCCGACCTGTTCCGATTCCTTGAAAACGACACGGGGGTCTTCCAGATATCCTTCACAGCCGTAGTCGGACACGGTGACCCCGTCGAAGACACAGATGAGCTCCATGTCGTCGAAACCCTGGTCGAGGACGCTGTCTATACATTCGTGGATGTACGGTCTGCAGTTGAAGACAGGTACGACTACCGACAGTCTGGGGTTCACGGTGACACCTCGGGGTCGACCAGGATACCTGGTCCGTTTCTATTATCACTGTATATGTTAAACGGCTATATATCGGGATTGAAAGGTATCGTTCTACTGATAATTTCAGAATCCGTTGTGCTTTAGGTCTCTTTTGTTCTTACTTCCTTTCGGACCTTCATGTTTCTCATGGATGGAGGATCGGGATCGATGAGGTTTAGTTTGGTGGAAAAGATCTGTTCGCCAATGGTCAGTCTCCAGAAGACTTCCACTGAAGTTCTTTCAGCCGGAAGAAGGTCTTACAAAGTCTGTAGG
The DNA here is from genome assembly GCA_024399195.1 of archaeon. Lineage (GTDB taxonomy): Archaea > Thermoplasmatota > Thermoplasmata > Methanomassiliicoccales > Methanomethylophilaceae > Methanomethylophilus. Next base: position 4,925 of record JAKSHW010000127.1, read on the forward strand.
TCTCTATCCGCCGATAGGATTAACTGAAGATAATGCCCATTCGGCACGCAACAGATTCGGAATCTGTCACTCGATCATAGATATTGCTGCGATGACCTATTTCCACCAACAGAATCACCAATTTGCCTTTGTCTATGCTGCTGATTATCCTATAATCTCCAATCCTGTATCTCCATAATCCGACCTTGTCCCCGGTCAATGCATGACCGGAAGAAAACGGATTGTCGGTGTCCACCAGATGCTTGGAGATCCAGTTGAGGATCATGGTCCTAGTGAAACGGTCCATCTTTCTCAGTTGTTTCACCACATCTTCGGTGAATTCCACCGAGTAGCTCACTCGTCATCACCGAACATTTTGAGCACTTCGTCGAAAGAGTAGGTTTTGGGATTATCAAGGTATTTGCGGTATGCAGTTTCTCCTACAACGATATCGTATTCATCCTCGATCTTCTCAAAAAGAGCCTTTTTGAATGCCTCTCCCATGGAGACACCGGTTAATGC
>JAKSHW010000128.1 GCA_024399195.1 archaeon
CCATAAACCATGGAAAACTCCCCGAGAACAGAGGGGACTGCGACTGCAGACCCATTGTGGTCGGCGACGGCGTATGGATTGGTTCCGGTTCCAAGGTCATGCCAGGCGTGACCATAGGGAAGGACGCCATCGTGGCGGCCGGTTCCGTGGTGACGAAGGACGTCCCCGACGGAGCGGTGGTGGCAGGCGTCCCTGCGGTCGTCAAGGGTTCCGTCTACGAGTGATACAGTGAAGTTCATCGTTCTGGACCTGGAGGTCACCGGGTACGACCCGGGGAGGGACCGCGTCCTCGAGGTGGGTGCCGTCCGTCTGGACACCGTCACAGGGGAGATGGCCAAGGTCTACGACGAACGCGTCCGTTACGACGACATGCGCGAATACGACGACGGGTATTCCTTCGGAGGGAGGCCGGGCTGCTGGATCTACCAGGAAGGCTACATGTGCGTGGAGGACAACCTCAATGCGGAAAAGGGCCGTGACGAGGTCATATCCGACCTGAGGTCCCTTTTGAAGGGGAAGACCGTGGCGTTCTACGGTTCCAACGACATGAAGGTCCTCAGGCAATGGGGGTTGGACGATGTCGTGAGGGGGTATCTGGACCTGGTGAACGTCTCCACCGACTGCATCAAGGACATGATAAGCGGTATGGGCGAGGTCCCCGACCTCATTGTGAAACGTCTCGACGACCTCCGCAACTCCCGTCCGATCGGTGTGTTGGACACCTACCGTTTCCTCGTGGAGGACGATCCCCTCCGTGTCACGGCGTCTCCCCACCGCGCCTATCCCGATGCACTGATCGAGTCGTACATCCTCCGTGCCGTCTGCAGGTACTACGGCGGTCGTTTCATACAGGTGGCCAGACGCAGCGGTTCGTTGAGGACGATCCCGCACAGAAGGTCCAGGTGACCTTGGGTGGGCATATAGGTTCATCTGTATCCTCTCTACACACATGTGTTCGGATATGATGTAAATATTATTTTTACTGCAAATATCGGATTAATTCCAAGTAAATATATACTGAATTCCTGTCCGATTCCTTCAAATAGTCCGTTCAATCTGTATAATTTCGAATTGACATTTCCGAATCCGCATGTTCGGAAATCTTTATAACCCGATCATGGATTTGTACACGATCCCGATGATATACAGAAAGTTCAAGGACAAGGAGATATCCGCACTGGCGTTCGGTGCCATGCGTCTCCCCGTGATCGGAGGCAACGACGGATCCGTCGACATACCCAAGGCCGAGGCCCTCGTGGACATGGCGTACAAGGCCGGTATCAACTACTTCGACACCGCATGGGGATACCACATGGGCAACTCCGAGACCCTCATGGGGCTGTTCCTGAAGAAATACCCCCGTGAGTCGTTCAACCTCGCGACCAAGTTCCCCGGATACGACGTCTCCAACTTCGGAAAGGCCGCGGAGATATTCGAGAAGCAGCTGCATAAATGCCAGGTAGACTACTTCGACTTCTACCTGATGCACAACGTCTGCGAGCTCAATATCGATAAGTACCTCGACGACGAGACCTACGGCACCGTATCCTATTTCGTGGAACAGGTCCGCAACGGGAGGATAAGGCACCTCGGTTTCTCCGCCCACGGTTCCACCGAGACCGTCGCACGTTTCCTGGAGAAGTACGGACAGTACATGGAGTTCGGCATGATACAGCTCAACTATGTGGACTACTCGTTCCAGAACGCACAGTCCAAGCTCGCGCTTCTGAAGGAATACGGCATCCCCGTGATGGTGATGGAACCCCTCAGGGGAGGGATGCTCGCCAAGATGTCCGATGAGGACCTTTCCCGCATGAAGGAGTTCAGGCTCGACGCGGACCCCGTGAAGGTGGCCTTCAGGTTCCTGCAGTCCATTCCCGAGGTGGTCACCGTCCTCACCGGAATGAGCGACAAGGACCAGATGAGGGAGAAGCTCGTCACCTATGCGGTGGACGACCCCATGGACGATGCGGAGAAGGAGGCCGTCATCGACATCGGACGCAGGATGATCTCCAAGGACATCCAGCCCTGTACCGCCTGCAGGTACTGTCTTTCCAGCTGTCCCAAGGGCCTCGACATCCCCAAGTTCATCGAGCTCTACAACGAGCACGTGTTCTCCAACGGCGGTTTCATTGCACCCCTCGGCATAGTCGCCAAACCCAAGGCGAAGAGGCCGTCCGCCTGCATCCAATGCGGTGCATGCGAGAACGTGTGTCCCCAGCAGCTGAAGATCGTCGATATCCTCGCAGACCTCCACAACCGTACCGAAAAGATGGTCACCGCCTTCGACAAATCCTGAAAATCCTGGAAAAGGACAGGAAGAGGGACTACCCCTCTTCCGTTTTTTTGAAAATATAATATCAGATGGATCTTCCAAGCTCGTAGGCTTTCTCGATGTAGCCTTCGGACCTGAACTTCTCTTCGTTCCCTACATCCAAGGCGTTGATCTTGCCGACCATGTCGACACCGTAGTACCTTGCGATGGCCTCCACCTGCACGACGGCACCTGCGGTGGAATCGTACACGTCCTCGTGGGCGGTGGTGATGAGGGCGAACTTGGGTTTCCTTTCCATGATCTTCGCGTCGAAGCTGTAGAAACGGTCGAAGACGACCTTCAGCTGGGCGGTGATACCTGCATAGTAGATAGGGGACACGAACACGATCATGTCACAGGAGACCGCTTCCTTCTCCACCTTAGGCATGTCGTCGGTCCATACGCATACTCCGTGCATGTGGCATTTCTCGCACGCCACGCAGGGATGTACGACGAGTTTCGCACAGTCCATCTTAACAACTTCGTGTCCGTTCTCGACGGCACCTTTGGCAAAACTTTCCGCAAGCTGTGCGGACGGACCGTTCCCGTGGGGACTTCCGAGAAGCATCAGGATCTTCATGCGACGGGGAACAGGTTCGGGGGTTATAAACTTGACTTGGACCCTATTCTCACTATCGGTCACTATCGGTCACCTCTCCCCTTGTCAGGCTTAAATACGCTCCCGCGGTTGTGAAACACATGTACGGACTGGTTATCGGACAACCCCATCTGGACCACATCCTGAACGGATGGATGTCCTATCACAGAAGACCCTCGTCCACCTCGAAGAGGGGGCGTATCGCGCTCGTGGACCCTGCGGACAACACCATCAAGGGTTTCGCCGACCTGAGGGACGTGGTCCCCGTGACCTACAGGGACTACCTCGACCAACATAACGAACACTCCCCCAATGCGGACCCGTGGGCAGGTCACCGCACCTACTACGAGTTCAGGTTCGAGAACATCGAACGTGCCCGTCCCGCCTTACCGATCGACCGTAGGGATCTGGAGACCGTGTGGGTGGACATACCCGACTATATCCTTTCGAGCATGAGGCAGAAGTCACTGTTCGACTTCTGATCCGTCCGGCCTATGCACGTTTACATACCTACAGGGGAATCACGGATATACTACGGATGCGATTGCGTACCATGGTCTCCACCATCTCCGTATCCGTGAAATTCTCAAAGACCCTGATGGGTCTCATAGACGAAAAGGCGATCCAGACCGGACTCTACACCTCCATGGAGGAGTTCGTCGTCATGTCCGTACGCGAACTGCACCACAGGCTGTGCACCGAGATGGACAGTATGCTCGTCAACTACCTTGCCGATAAGGCCCTGGGAAAGCAGATAGGCGTCGAAGAGGAACCCAAGGACTTCTACGACTTCCTCAAGAACATGTCCTACATGGCCATCGGTACGGAAGGGGAGCTCAAGCTTCTCTCCAACGGTGCTAAGGAGAAGGTCGCTGTGGCCATCCCCCAGGCCCTGTACGACGACCTCGACAACCTCGTGGAGATCCTCGGGGACGTGCACGTGGTCGATGAGCTGATCCTCAAAGCGGTCTACGAGTCCTTGGTCAAGTGCGACCGTTCCGCCATGTTCCTGGGAATGGGAAAAGGCATCGACGACGAGACGTTCAAGGAGAAGTACACCGATGCCTTCCCCGGAAAGCTCGAGGACGCCATCGCGACCAAGAAGTCTTTCGACGAGATGTTCTGATAAAAATCACATCCCGGGACCGGTCTTTTTCTTCACCGGTCCCGGGGATTCCCGCCCCTGTATGCAAGGAGCAGGGGAAAAGGTCTCAATCCTTGTTCCTGAAGTTCTCCTTCGCGAACAGGGTGAGCACAACCATGGCGAGGCTCAGGAACGACACGAGCATGAAGGTCTCCCCCATGGCGCCTATCGCACCGAGGTCCGCGGCCCTGGAGTCCATCAACGCCACGAACACCGCCACACCCAAGGCCCCTCCGAGGGTCCTGAAGGCGTTGTTCAGGGAGGTGGCGTCCGCACGGTACTTCGAGGGGACGCTGTTCACGCACCAGGTGGTTATGGGCATCATGATGGAACCTCCGATACCCTTGAGCACACCGAGCCCCACGAGCACCCATATGCTGGTGTCGCAGTCCACGAACAGCATGGGGAAGTTCGAGAGGAACATCATGAAACACAGGACGACGGACATGGTCCTGATCCCGTATCTGTCGTATAACGTACCCATCACGGGCGACAGAACCGCCACCAGGAGGGTACCGGGGATGAGGATCAGTCCCGACTCCGTGGCGGAGTATCCCAGGGTCTGCTGGAAGCAGACGGGGCAGAGGACCGAGGTGGACATGATCGCCATGTAGAGCAGGATGCATTGGACCATTGAGAGGCAGTACTGCCTGTTCCTGAACAGTCCCACGTGGAGGAACGGTTTCTCCATGGTGGACTGTCTTTTACAGAACAGGGCGAGGCCGACCACACCGAGGACGGTGGGGACGATGAATTCGATGCCGGTGGGGTTCACCACGGCGTTGCTGATACCGTAGGTCAGACCGCCGAAGGCTATTGCACACAGTATGAAGGAAAGGGGATCGAACTTCAGCTTCTCGGTTTCCAGGACGTTCTCGAATGTCAGGGCGGTGGCGACGAGGGAGACCACCATGACCACAAGGGGGAGGACGAAGACGCTCCTCCATCCGGACACGTCGATGAGGATACCTGCTATGGTGGGCGATACGATGGGTGCGGCGGTCAGGGTGATGCCGTACCATCCCATGACCTTCCCGTGGACCTCGCGGGGATAGATGGCCATCAGCACGATCTGTGCGGCCGCGATCAGGATACCGTTCGCGGCGGCCTGCAGGATCCTTCCGACCAGCAGCATGGTGAAGTCCACCGCGAGGACGTCTATCACAAGTCCCAGGGTGAAGAGGGCGATGATCGACAGGAACAGCTTCCTGGTGGGTATGCGTTTTATGGCGAACGAGGTCACAGGCACCATGATCGCCATAGCGAGGCTGTAACCGCTGACGAGCCACTGTCCGAGGGAATCGGAGATCCCCAGGTCCGAGCTTATCGAAGGCAGGGCCGTCGATAT
>JAKSHW010000129.1 GCA_024399195.1 archaeon
AGAAGCCTGTCGTTCCTGTCGAAGAAGTTGATCACCGAGGCCTCCATCGCACCGGTCCCGGAAGAGGTCAGGAAAACGACCTTGGACGAGGGGTCGGCGCGAACGAGCCTTTTGAAACGCTCCTCCGAATCGAGCATGATCTCGGAGAAGTCCTTCGTTCTGAAGTAGGGAATCTGTTCCCCACGGATCCTCAGGGTCGACGGATACATGGAAACCGGTCCCACGGTGAACATTTTCGACATACGTGGGAATTACCGTCCATATAGATAGACGTTCCAGTTCTACCGAGTCGTATCATCAAGTAGAGGTCACTTCTTCTTTTTTTCGAGAAGATAGTCTTTGTAGATACTGAGGGGGTATCCGCCCGCTCCGCGCCTTTTGTCCTCCGGAGGAGGGGTCATATAGTCTCCGAAGATGGAGGTCAGGAGTTTGTCGTATTCGTCGGGAAGAGGTACCTCGGTGTCCTCGAACTTGTGGCGGATCCCCTTTCCGTACCATTCCGCAGGGAACAGCTCCCTTGCAAAACCGGTGGTGTACGCCACGGCTATGTCGGAATCCTCGTTTATCATAAGTCTGGAAAGTCTATCGAAAACCTTGGGTACCCATAGGAGATGACGGTATAACCATACGGATTTTATCTTGTCCAACAAGGTTATGGATACGTGGATGCCCCATATCGTCATCCATGAAAGCTTGGCCCTTACTTTTTTCGAGGGGTATTTCACCAGAGGGAAGAAATCGATGAACGGGGCACGCTGGCTCTTCAGATCTTCCTCGAAATTCTCGGTCCTGAAGACCACATGGGGATGGGTATCCGCCTTCGAGTCGTGGTAATAGTATTTGGATTGGTCGAGCTGTTCCGTAAGACATTTTTTGATAAGGGGAATGTCCTCGTCCCACACGGTTATGTCTATATCGTCGTCCCAGGGGATGAATCCATCATGTCTCAATGCACCGATGGCGGAACCGTAGTTGAGATAGTATCTGATCCCGTTTTCGTCTAATACTTTTGCAATGTCTTTGTACATTTCAAGTAGTACGGTCTGCACATCGTTCATCTATACCGCTCTCTGAGATGATTATGGAGCGAGGATAAAATCATTATCGGAGATATGTTGAGAAGGGTCCCGCCCCGGAGGGCGGTAAGGATTATTTGGTTTCAGGCCGTCATGACCATTTCCTTGGAATTACCCGAGAACGAGTGTCCTACGAGGTTCGCCACAGTGGTCTTAAGGGCCTTTCCGCTTGCATCGAAGAAGGATATTCCGAGAAGCGCGTTGGATTTGATGGTGGTGAGGGAATCACCGAAGCTTATGCTTTCCAGGTTGCTGAGTCCCCTGAGACTGTTGGTTCCGAGGGTCTCCACATTGTCTCCGAGCACGATATGTTTCACGGTTCCGTAGCTGTAGAACGCGAAGTCGGAGAGGTTGGTGATACCGTTTCCGAGGACGACGGTGTCGAAGTACGCCCTGTAGGGGTACCAGGGGGTCTTGGTGACGGACGCATAGTTCTCCATCTCTCCATCTCCGTCGAAGGACAGGGTGCGAGTGATACAGTCGAGGTACCAGATGACCTCCCCGGTCTCACCCCATACGTTGGCGAAGAGAAGGGTGTTGTCTCCTCCTTTCACGAACGTCCTGTTGGCGAGGTTCTGGGGATAGGGGTTGAAGTTGTCTCCCCTGGTGTCGGTGAAGGTACAGCTGAACGCCATTCCCTCGACCTCCTCGATGGAGGATCCGACGGTCATGCCCTCGAGGTTGGAGCACTTGAAGAACGCATAGGTTCCGATGGAGACGACATCGGATCCGATGTCGATATTGTGGAGCGCCTCGAACCCATAGAACGCCCTTGCACCGATACGGGTGATGTTCTCGGTCACGAGAACGGTCTCGATGGATCCCCTGACCTTGTACCAGGGCATGGTGGTGGTAGACTCGAAGTCGGGCATGGCACCGCTTCCGATGAAGGTCATGGTCTGGTCGTCGAAGGTGAGGGTCCAGTCGAGGGTGGGGGTGAGGGTACCGGAAATCTCGCTGCAGACGAGGGTCCTGTCCTTTCCTACGAACTCGGCGCTGGTGAAGACGGTCGCCTCCTTTCCGTTGCTGTAGACCATGTTGATTCCACCGAAGGCATTGGCACCTACGGTGGCGGCGTTGTTACCGATGCTGATGTGCTCAAGGGCGTAGTCGTAACGGAATGCGTACTTTCCGATGGAGACGACGCTGTCGGGGATGTAGACGTCGTAGAGCATGGAGCATCCGTTGAACGCGTTCTGTCCGACGGTGGTGACGTTGCTTCCGTTGTCGATCTCGACGGTCTCGATCGCGGACCTGTAGCTGTACCAGGGGGTTTCTTTGTTGGTGTTCCAGTTGTACATCGCACCGTCACCGTACAGAAGGACTGCACCGGTGTCGAAGTCGAGGTTCCAGAATACCTCTTTTCCTGCGTCTCCGGTAGCGGACGCGAGGGCGTATACGGTGGTGTCGGAGTTGATGTTCCTCTTTACAGACCAGGCCTGGGTCATGGACTCGTCGGTGTAGTATGCGAACACCTTGCGGGGTTCGACGAGCCTGGTACCTTTCTCCACGTTGATGTCCACGGTCTCCATCACGGAGTAATCTACGACTCCGTTCCAGATGCTGGCCTCGATGTAGTTGACCGTGAGGACGACGGTGTTGAGTTCCTTGAACACGGCGGTGAAGAGCATGTCTCCGGTCACGACGATGCTCTCGGTGGAGCACTGCCATTTTACGAATTCGAACTCTTTTCCGTCGACGGGTGCTTTGTAGGGGGTGAAGGGGGGTACGACCACGGGTTCTCCGTATTTGGCGAAGTACGCTACTTTGAATCCGTCGATGTCGTAGGTAAGGGTGTAGGTCTTGGGGACGGCGTCGAAAACCGCATGGAAATCGGTGTCTTCGAAGGCTTTCATGCCTTCGGTGTACTCGGCCCATTTGACGAACTTGTAGGTCTCGTATCCGAAGGGTACATCCACGGAGGGGTTAGGGGGGAGGACGATCTTGTCACCCATGCTGACAACCTGTACATTGTACACGGCGGAATCGACGTAGTAGGTGAGGGTCACGGGGATGGTCTGTTTGACCATGGCGGTGATGGTGGTTCCAACGAAGTTGTATCCTGCAAGGTTGTCGACGTTGGCGGTTATTTTGGTCTTTCCATCGGCAGCGTAGAAGGTGAATCCCTGGAATGCAGTGCCAGAGAGCTTGGTCACAGAGGGAGGGATGGTGAGGTCGGTAAGGGCCACGCATCCGCGGAACGCATCGGACTCGATGGTCGCTACGGTGTTGGGGATGGTGACGTTCTTCAGTTTGGCACACTGGTAGAATGCGGCGGTTCCGATGATCTCCACACCTTCGGGGATATCGATGGTAGTAAGGGCCTTGCAGCCGTGGAACAGGTGAGGCGATACGATGGTGATGCCGGTGGGGAGGTTGACGTTCTTCAGGACGGAGTCGCCGTTGAAGGCGTAGGGTCCGAAGGAGGTCACGCTCTCGGGTATAGATACAGTCTCCAGGGAGTAGCAGGTCTGGAAAGCGTATGTACCTATGCTTTTCACACTGTTGGGGAGTGTGACTGTCTTTGCGTTGCTACCTTCGAAGGCATAGTCTCCGATGGCACTGACGTAGTTGGGCATGGTCACGTTGGTTATGGTGGATTTGGGGGCGGATGCCACGACCACGGTGTTGCATATTACGAGGTAGTTGTTGATAATCCTGGAGTATGCACCGGTGAACTTTGAAAGGCTAGAGAGTCCGGAAAGACATGCTGCGCCCATCTCGGTTATGTTGGCTCCCAGGGACATGGTGGTGATCGAGCTGCACTGGTAGAACGCATTCTTGCCGATGGCGGTCACACTGTCGGGAATGACGATCTGGGTCAATGAAGTACATTTGAAAAATGCGGAGTTTCCGATCACAAGGAGATTTCCAGGAAGTACGACATTTGCAAGTGCGGAGCATCCGTTGAAACAGGATTCCCCTATGTTGAGGAGGGTGGAGGGAAGTTTCACGGACTCGATAGCCGTGAACTGGAAGAACGAGTTGGCACCGAGGGAGGTGGCTCCTTCGTTGACCGTCACGCTTTTGACCGCGCGTGTACCGGTCTTGTATCCGTTCCAAGGGGTGTTATCTATGGACCAGTCGGGCATATCGCCGGTTCCGTTGATCACAAGAGCCCCTTTATCGTCAAGGGTCCATGTGAAGTCCTCACCGAAGGAACCGCTTGCGATGGTCGCAGCGTCGGATCCTTCATCGTTGATGAGGAAAGCGGCGGATGCCATTATTGCTACGAGGACGAGGATGCCGAATACGGCGTTCCTCCTTCCTTTTACAGAATCAAGCTTTGCTTCACTGCAAAACATAATTTTGGGATAGGGATACAGACTTAAAACTTTTGAACCTGAAATCGGACCCTGTTTGATAATGCCCCCTTCCCTTTAGATATATTTAAAAAGAAGTCGTGGATAGCCTGTTCCTACAGGTGTTCAAATGGCAGAGTTTAAATTAGTCATTAACGACGTCAAAACCGGTAAATCATACAACGTTACCGTCTCTGGTCACTACGCGAACTCCCTGGATGGAAAAAACATCGGGGAGACTATCGACGGAGTGTTTGCAGGCCTTCCCGGATACAAGCTCAAAATCACTGGTGGATCCGACAAAACCGGAACCCCTATGAGGAAAGACGTTCCCGGTAAGAAGAAATCCTACCTCCTCCTTTCCGAAGGACTCGGATTCCACGAGAAATACCCTGGACAGAGGAAGAGAGTCGGAACCCGTGGTTCTGCAATCTCCTCCGAGATCGTCCAGATCAACATGATCGTCGCTGAATACGGTCCCAAATCCATCGAGGACTGTCTCAACGGCGAGGAGAAGTCAGAATGAAGGTACAGAAGCAGCCCGAGATCAATATCGGGATGATCGGTCATGTCGACCATGGAAAAACCACCTTGACCAAGGCGCTTTCCGGCGAATGGACCGACCGTCACTCTGAGGAGATCAAGAGAGGTATCTCCATCAGGCTCGGGTACGCCGATGTAGCCTTCTACAAGTGTCCTGTCTGTCAGGGCTCCGAAGCATTCTGCACCAAGAAAGAATGTCCTAAATGTGGTGCGGAGACCGAATTCCTGAGGGCTGTATCCTTCGTGGATGCTCCTGGGCATGAGACCCTTATGGCGACCATGCTTTCCGGAGCCGCCCTCATGGACGGTGCCCTTCTGCTGGTGGCGGCCAACGAGCGCTGCCCCCAGCCTCAGACCAAGGAACATCTGATGGCACTGTCGATCATCGGTATCGACAAGAT
>JAKSHW010000013.1 GCA_024399195.1 archaeon
CAACGGGTCGAACGGTACTCCCCAGTCGGTGAACGTGATGGTTATATGGTCATCGGACATGGCGATGTCGAACTCCACATCCCCTTTGGTGTCCATGTCCTTGTAGGCGTACATGTCGATGTTGGAGAAGATCTCCGAACATGCGACCTCCAGGGAACTGGTCACGGACGGGGGGCATTCCATCTCCGATAGTGTTTTCGAAAGGTGTTCCATCATCCGTCCGTGGCCTTCCTTGTCTGCCTTGACCCTGATCGCGGTCGGGTCCGGTGCGGAATAGTCCATCACCATCATTGTGATGTCGTCGCTCTGCGGCATGTCCTTGACGAACTCCCCCATCTTTTCGGAGACGTACGTCAACACCTCCTCGGGGGATCTCGTCTCCGATTCCGAAAGTGCCTTTTCCAGGCGTTCCTCTCCGAACATCGAGCCGTCGGGCCCCACGGCCTCCGTGACCCCGTCGGTGAACATGAACATCCTGTCGCCGTCCTCTAGTTCCAATGAACGGGTGTGGAACACCATGTTCTTTTTCCTTCCGAACACGAAATCCGGTTTGGAGGTCACTTTCGATACGTTTCCGCGGGATATGCGGAAGGGAGGGTTGTGGCCTGCGTTCACATATTCCACCGTGCCCGTACGAGGGTCTACCGCGGATATCCATACCGTGACGAAATACTTCATGCGGTTGTTCTCGAACAGTTGGTCGTTCGCCTTCTCCATGGCATCGGACAGGTCCTTGGAGGACTTGACGTTCGAACGTATCAACGTCATCGCCTTGACCATGAACAGCGATGCGGGCATGCCTTTTCCCGATACGTCCGCCATCACCGTGACGATCCTTCCGTCGTCCATGCGGAAACAGTCGTAGAAGTCCCCGCCTACGGTCTTGGCCGCCTTCATGGACGCCGCCATCCTGCAGTTCTCCATGTCCGGGAAACCGCCGGGGAGCATATCATGCTGGATCTCCGATGCCAACGAAAGGTCGCGTTCGTACATCTTCATATCGGAACCTATGTCCACGTATTCCTGTATCTGCTCTATGTTCTTCACAAGGGCGAAATAGGCTATGGCCACACCGGTGAAGTACACTCCGCTGGCCGGGACGTAGTGTACCTGTATGAGGCTGATGATGACGTCGAGCTTGGTCATGCCGTAGTACATACCGATCATCGGGTTGTCCTCGTTGTATACTATGAGCGAGACCAGCATCAGTACCGAGCACAGGGCGGCGGTCACGATGATCATACGCTTGTCACAGTACAGGGTGGACACCAGTACAGGCAGTATGTACCCGATCAGGAGGAGGTTCGAGATGTATGCGGTCAGGACATATGTGCACCCTATCGTCGTCGCCAGGAGCAGGTATCTGATCCAGGGGGCCCCTTTGTCCGGAATCGCGAAGAACACGCCCGCCACCGCCATCTTGGCGAATATGGACGTCACCAGCAGGTCCACCCTGTGGCTTTCCATGTAGACGGAGGAGAACGAGTTGATTGCGATCCATACGATCCCGATCAAGGCCCAGGCGACCAGTGCGGTGGCCGCCAACTGGTTCGCACGTATCTCGTTCCTTTTGAAGGCCTCCCTGTAGAGGTCGTCATGGACATCGGTCATCTGAAGAACCTCAGGGCCTTCAACGACTTGACGGCCTTGTCGATGTAGTTCCTGTCGATGAGAGGCCAAGAGAACCCTAGTCTGTAGAGGGCTTTGATGGTGAACGTCTCGTCCACTCCGATGAGCCTCCTGGACTCTCCCGCATTACCCATGTAGGAGATGAGTCCCGACACCTCCTCGTTCCTGCTGTCGTCCGCAAGGATGCCCATGAAGATCTCCTTGAACCTCTTGGAATCCACCACCTTCACATCCATCCCGTTGTCACGGAGGACGTCGAGGACATTGGACATGTGCACCTTGTGGCAGTTGCTCGAGTGGAACACGGTGTACTCGTCGGGCGTCCTCGAGAGCAGTACGATGGACTCGGCGACCTTGTCGATGGGGGAGAACTCCACCTGGGTGTCGAGGTCGTCCACGGGGAAGTATCCGACCTTGGTATAGGCCTTGAGCTGTTTCATGAACGAGTTGGTCTTGGAGTTGATCTGGAACTCACCGTCGCTGTCACGGCTCATCAGGTTGCCCACACGGACGATCTTGGCCCTGAGCCCGTTGGGGATCTCGGCTATGATGGCGGCCTCGGCACGGTACTTCGAACCTGTGTACTTGTTGTCCAGGTTCTGACCGATGTCGAGCATGTCCTCCCTGAGGATGACGTTGTCGGGTACGCTTCCGTTGACGGACTCGCCCGCCACGCTCTGCGTGGAGACCTGTACGAGCATGCATCCTCTGGACTTGGCGACCGATATGAGGTTCTTGACCCCGTCCACGTTGACCTTTTCGATGGAATCGTCGACCGCGAAGTGCTTCACCACCGCGGCGCTGTTGATGATGGTGTCGAACCTCACACCTTCCAGTTTCTTCTCCATCCCGGGGTCGGTGATGTCGCTGTCCACGACCTCGATACGTGACAGGTCCTCTTCGGACACCTTTCCTCCGAAGTAGTACATGCAGACCGTCTTCAGCCTGTCCTCCGCGGTCTGGCCTCTTCCGCCCCTCACGAGGCATACGATCCTTCCGGCGTCCGCCTTGAGGAGCTCCCGTAGGATGTGGGACCCCAGGAACCCTGTCGCACCGGTGAGGAGGACGTCCCCGAGGGGTCCGGCGCGGATACCGTCCAGGTGGGCCGTGTTGTTGCTGGACAGAGGTCCGACGTCCACGGTCTCCCTGGTCTCCTCCACGGGTGCCGCCGTGTTCTTCTGCGACATGATGAACGCCGCGAGGGACGCGGGAGTGGGATTGTCGAAGATGTTCTTGTACACCACGGGGAACCCGGCCTTCATACAGTTCATGACCAGTTTGGATGCGGATATGGAGGATCCTCCGATCTCGAAGAAGTCGTCGTCGGCGTAGACCTTCTTCACGCCCAGGACGTTGGCGAATATGCCGCACAGTCCGGTCTCTAGTTCGCCCACGGGTTCCCTTCCGGCCCTGTCCGATTCGAACGACGGTGCGGGGAGCCTGCGTCTGTCTACCTTTCCGTTGGCGGTCACGGGGATGGAGTCCATCATGATGAAGTGGGCGGGGACCATGTACGGGGGTTTGGTCTTCTTGATGAAGTCCTTGAGGTCCTGTATGTCCACCCCTTTGTCGGATACGATGTAGGCGGAGATGGATTTCCCTCCTGCGGGGTCGTCGAAGGCCTTCACGGTGGCATCGGTGACGGCGGGATGGTCGCGGATGACCTTCTCGACCTCCGCGAGCTCTATCCTGAACCCTCTGACCTTGACCATTCCGTCACGTCTTCCTATGTAGTCGAAGTTACCGTCCGGGAGCAGACGTACCACATCCCCCGTCCTGTACAGGCGGGAGTGTTCGGGACAGTCCCCGTACGGGTTCCTGACAACGGTCAAAGCGGTCTTCTCGGGGTTGTTGAGGTATTCCCTGAAGACCTGCGGACCGCTGATGCACAGTTCGCCGCAGGCACCTACGGGAACGATCCTGTCGTTCTTGTCGAGGATGTACAGCCTGATGTTGGAGTTGGGTCTTCCGATCGGCAGCAGGGGGCTGTCGTCCTTCACGATGTACGTGGAGACGTTGACCGTACACTCGGTGGGGCCGTAGATGTTGTAGAAGTCCACCCATTCCGGGGGTACGAGGGGCACCAGGGCCTCTCCTCCCGCCATGAACTTCCTGAGGGAACGGGTCTTGGTGGACTCCATGAACATCCTTCCCATCTGTGTCGTCATGAAACCGTGGGTGATGCCGTTGATCTCGAAGTACCTGTCGATCTCGGCGATGTCCTTCCTCATGTCCTCGGGTATGATATGGAGCTCGGCACCGGAGGTCATGCTCGAGTGGATGTCCATCATGCACGCATCGAACCCGTAGCTGGCGTACGACGCGTACCTGGATCCGGGACCGAGCTCCGTCTCGGGCCTCATCCAGTTCAGGAAGGCCTCTATGTTCCTGTGTTCGAGGACGCATCCCTTGGGGGTACCGGTGGTCCCCGAGGTGTAGAGGATGATCATGGCGTCCTCCGGGCGGGGTCTGAGCATGGACACGTCGGGGCGTTCCTTCCTGCAGAGGGCGGGAATCTCGTCGATGCAGAGGACATCCCCTTCGAACCCGGGTACGAGGCCAAGGAGCGAACGGTCGGCGATGAGGAGCCTCACACCGGAGTCCTTCAGCATGAACATCAGGCGGTCTTCGGGGTAGGTGGGGTCCAGCGGCTGGTACGCGGCCCCCGATTTCAGGACACCTTCCGCCACGGTGACCATGTGTATGCCCCTGGGGACCAGGATACCGACGTACTCGTCCCTTCCGATGCCCTTGGAACGGATGAAGTCGGCGATGTGGTCGGATACCAGGTCCATCTCGCCGTAGGTGATCCTCTCGCCCTCGTGCACGGCGGCGATGTGGTCGGGCTGTCTGGAGGCGATCTCCACGAAGTCGTCGACCACGGTACGGGACCTGTCGTAGTCGCGGTCGGTGTCGTTGACCTTTTCCACGACCTCCATGGTGGCGTCGTCGGTCAGGGAGATCTCCCCCACGGTCCTGCAGGACAGCATCTGGCCTATGGCGTTGTCGAAGGACCTCGTCAGGAACTCCATGAACCGCGGGGTGAAACGGGTACCGTCGTAGTCGACCATGTATCTGAACCCGTCCCCGTCCTTCAGGACGTTGAACAGTATGGGTTCCTTCTCCTCGGACAGGTCGATGGATATGACCTCCGAAGGACGTCCGCAGAACGAATCGAACACGAACTCGTCACCCTGGTAGACGAGCATGACGTCCGCCTTGACCCCGAGCTCGCGGCTGATCTCGGAGAACGAGTAGATGTCGTGGGACATGCTTCCGACGATCTGTTCGCCGGTCCTGCGTATAAGGGTCTCTGGATTTTCCTCGGTATCGGAGAGCCTGCAGACCACGGGCAGGGTCTTCACGAACATGGACATGGAGTACGCGACCCTGGAATCGTTCCTTCCGTTGTACACGGTGGTGAACACCGAATGGTCGTTGCCGTTGAACCTGGACAGGGTGTATCCGAAGGCGGAGCAGACCAGTCCGTTCATGCTCGTCCTGTGCTCTTCGCAGTACCTCCGGGCCTCCTCGGCTAGACCGGGTCTTCCGTGCATGTCCAGGGAATGGGGTGCGTCAGGGGCGGGACGGTACACGTCGCCCTTGGGCAGGAAGTCCCTGTCGGATTCGGAAAGGAGGTCGTCGTAGTATCTTCTGGACTCCTCCAGGGCCTCGCCCTGTCTCTCCTCCTGTTCCTTCAGGGACATCTCGAACCCGCTGAACCTCTCGGGGGCGACCTCCTCCCCGTTGTAGATGCGGGATACGGTGTCGACGAAGATGTTCAGGGAGGTACCGTCCCCGATGATGTGGTGGATCTCCACCATGAGGTAGATCCCGTCCGCGTGTACCAGTTTGACCCTGAGGAGCCTGGGGCCCAGGAGATCGAAAGGCTCCACCAAAGAGCCCTTCACCGAGTCTATGGACGTCGCGTGGACCTCCTGTATGTCGTCCACGGTGAACATGCCGGGGGACGTCCTTCTCAGACGGGGGTTTCCTTCGGCGTCCATGAACAGGGAGGTCATGATGTACGGATGGGCGTCCACCGCCTTCACGACGGCCTCCTTCAGGCGGGGTATGTCGATGCCGTCGTCTATCCTGATCAACAGGGGGACGTTGTAGACCGTCGTGGGGCCTTCGCGGGAGAAGCATTCCACGAAGATCCCTTCCTGCGTCTTCGTGAGGGGGTAGTCGTCCTGCACGGGATACTCCTTCTCGGGTCTTCTGCCTTCGATGAACGATTCCAACTTCAGCACGGTCGGGTTGTCCTTGACGTCCCTGGATTGGAACGGGATGCCGAACTCGTCGGACAGGAGGACGTTCAGGCGTATTCCGCCTATGGACGTCAGTCCCGCCTGGAAAAGGTCGGTGTCGGTACCGAACGAGGACGAGCCTATGACCTCGGAGACGATCCTGAAGATGCGTCTCTGCAGGTCGGTGGCGGGGGCCCTGACCTCACCCATGTCCATGACCGGGGCAGGCAGTCTGCGTTTGTCGACCTTGCTGTTGACGGTCAAGGGTATCTTCTCGATCTGCATCGTGACGGCGGGCACCATGTAGGAAGGTTTGGACTCCCTGATGAACCTGTTCAGGTCTTCCACGTCCACCTTCGAGTCGGACACGACGAAGGCGGCGATGAACTTCCCTCCGCCCTGGGCGCTGTAGGCCTGCACGGTCGCGTCCTTTATGCCGGGGTAGTCGCGGACGGTCTTCTCCACCTCGGAGAGCTCGATCCTGAACCCTCTGATCTTCACCTGTCCGTCGTTACGCCCGATGAAGTCCAGGTTGCCGTCCGGAAGGATCCTGGCGATGTCCCCGGTACGGTACATGCGGCGGTACAGGGGCTCGTCGGTGAACGGGTTCTCCACGAAACATTCGGCGTTCTTGTCGGGGCGGTTGAGGTATCCTCTGGAGACCTGCGCCCCGGAGATGCACAGCTCTCCCATGGCGCCCACGGGGAGCCTGTTCATGTCTCTGTCCACGATGTAGAACCTGGTGTTGTAGTTGGGGGTGCCGATAGGCTGTCTGGGCCTGTCGTCCACGACCCTGTGGGACGCGACGTAGCACAGGCATTCGGACGGTCCGTACATGTCGTAGAACACGAGCCCCTCGGGAGGCGTGACGGGTACGAGTTTCTCCCCGCCCGTTTGGAACACCTTGAGCGTGGGGGCACGGGCGGTCTCCATGAACAGTCTTCCGACCTGGGTGGTCATGAACCCGTTGGTGATGCCGTTGTCGTTGTAGAACCTCTCCATGGCTTTGATGTCCATACGGATCTCGTCATCGATGATGTACAGGGTGGAACCGGTGGACAGTGCGGTGAATATGTCCCCGAACCCCGCATCGAATCCGAAACTGGCGTACTCCGCGATACGGGAATCCCTGTCGAGCTGCAGCTTGTCCCTGGTGCATGCGATGTACGCCATGGCCTGGGCGTGCTCCAGGACGCATCCTTTGGGTTTCCCGGTGGTCCCCGATGTGTACAGGATGATCACGGCGTCGTCCGGACGGGGCGCCTCGGGCACCTTCCCCGCAGGCAGCGACTCCATCTCGTCGGTGTACAGGACGTCCCCTCCGAACCCCGACACGAGGGCGGAGATCTCCCCGCTCCCTTCGACGAGGTCCCTGTCGGCGATGAGGAGCGACATGGAACTGTCCTCCATCATGAACCCGAGACGGTCCGCGGGGTATGACGGGTCGAGAGGCTGGTATCCCGCTCCGGACTTGGCCACACCCATGGCGGCGATGACCCCCATGTCGTTGCGTCCCGTGAGTATCCCCACGAACCTGTCACGTCCGATCCCCTTGGACCCGACGTACGCGGCCACCCTGTCCGTGACCTCGTCGACCTCGCACATGGTACGCGTCCTTCCATGGTACACGACGGCGGGATGGTCCGGTCTGTCCCGGGCCTCCTTCCTGAACATGTCCACGACGGTGGTGTCCCTGTCGTACGGATGGTCGGTCATGTTGAAACCGTCCAGCATGGAGATCTGCATCTCGTCGTACAGACGGATCTCCCCGACGGTCCTGCATCCTAGAAGCCCCCTGGCGGATTCGGTGAACGACCTGGAGAAGCATTCCATGAAACCCTCGGTGTACTTGGAGGCGTCGTAGACGGTCTCCATGACGATCCCGGCGGAGGTGGGGAACACCTGTACCATGATCCTGTTCTTGATGTCGGGGATCTCGATCTGGTCCTTCTCCAGCTCCTCGTCGAAAATGGCCTGGTACGCGAACATGACCTCGGTGGTGATGCCGTTGGAGGACGCGATCTCGGTGAACGGGTAGATGTCGTTCCTCATGGAGTCCACGATCTGTCCGTGCACCTTCTTCACAAGGTCGCCGGGGGTGTCGGACGACGTGAACCTGCATGCCACGGGGAATGTCTTCACGAGCATTCCCACAAGACGGTTGGTCTTTCCGCTGTCCCTTCCGGAATGGACGGTGGCGAAGCAGGACTCGTCGGTGTAGTTGTAGCGGGCGAGGGCAAGTCCCATGGCGGTCTGGAAGAACGAGTTCTCGGTCACCCCCTGAGAATCGACGAACCTCTTCACGGCGTCCCTGTCCAATCTCTTGCAGACCGTCTTCAGGGAGCCTTTCCTCTCCTTCCCGTCGTCGGTGTCGCCCATCACGGTGGTGTTGCTCTCGAACCCCGACAGGAGACTGTCGTAGTATTCCTTGGCGGCCTTGTACTCATCGGTGCCCACACGGGACGATTCGTCCTCGGCGATGTCGAACATGGACCATGTCTCGGGGAGGACCTCTTTTCCATGGACGGCGTCCGAGAGATCTTTCCTGAACACCATGACGGAACTCCCGTCGAACATGATGTGGTGGAAGTCCAGCAGGACGTGGAACGCGTCGGGGGTCTCGCACACCTTGGCATGGTAGAGGGATCCCGACAGGTCGAAGGGTCTCACGAACCCCGCTCTGGCGACGGCGTACTCCTCCTCGGTCATGGACGCGACGTCCACTTCCACGGGGGCGTCCATGCGGGGGAACATGCAGACGTTCCCATCGGTGTCGGGGCCCACCGTGCATTTGAGGGGGTAGTGGGCGTCGATGACCTTCGCGACCGCGTCCGACACCCGCTTCACGTCCATCCCGGGGTCGTCCGACCTGGGGAACGACATGGAGAAGGGTATGTTGTAGGTGGTCGAGTCGGGGTTGGCATAGCATTCGGTGTACACCCCGAGCTGGGACGCGGTCAGGGGATACTTCTCCTTGACCGTTTTGTCGGCAGGGGTTTCTCTGCCGGACGTCCTCTCCAGCAGGTTCTTCAGGATCTCGTTCTCGATGGTCTTTATGGAACATCCCGACAGCATCTCGGTGACCTTCAGGTCCACACCGAACCTGTCCATGATCCCGGAGGTGAACTTGATGGCGGAGAGGGAGGACATTCCGCATCCGATGAGGTTGTCCTCGTAGCCGTAGTCGCTTCTTCCGGTGGACGACCCGAGCTCCGCCCTGATACCCTTCACGACGAGGTTGTCCTCGTGTTCCCCGTCATCGGCGGGCCCCGAGGGTTTCTCGGTCTCGGTGGGGTCGGGAAGCCTGTTCCTGTCGATCTTACCGCTGGGGTTCAGAGGCATGGTCTCCATGCGCATCATGTGCGAAGGCACCATGTATCCCGGCAGTTTCGACCTCAGGTGTTCGCGGATGACCGATTCCGCCACGGGGGCCACGAGCCTGTAGTAGGCGCAGAGGAAGGTTTGTCCGTCCGGACCCTGGAAGTCCTTGACGAAAGCCTGCACTATCTGGGGCATGGAAAGAAGCACGGCGGCGATCTCGGAAGGCTCCACACGCTGACCGTTGATGTTCACCATCCAGTCGTTACGTTCGAGGAAGACGATGTTGCCGTCGGGGAGGCGTCTCACGATGTCGCCTGTGCGCACCATGGACGGGAAACCGTCGCTTTCCGCGAACGGGTTGGGTACAAAGGTCCCTGCGGAGGCTTCGGGCAGGCCCTTGTATCCCGTGGAGAAGTTGCCGGTGAAACAGAGCTCGCCCTCATCCGTCTCCCCGTCGCCGTCGAGGACATATGCATGTACGTTGCCGAACGGTCTTCCCAGCGGAGTGGACATGTACGGTCTGTCGATGTCGAACGCGGTGACCATTCCGCAGGTCTCGGTGGACCCGTAGCCGTTGACGACCTTGAACTCGTCCGAGAACACGTTGCTGGCCCTCTCCCCACCGACGACGACCATGCGGATGGTCTTCTCTTTCTGTCTGAAGTAGGGGACCATGGCGGGGGCCATGAACGTGATGGTGATCCTGTGGGCGGCGGTCAGTTCCGCAAGTTTCACAAGGTTCACGCGGGCCTCGTCGGGGACCACGTAAAACGGTGTCCCCGATGTAAGGCATGTGAGGGCCGACGTCATACCTACGATGAAGGTGAAGGCGGCGGGGCCTGCGAACCTGTCCTCGTCCGTCACTCCCGCGAGCGTCCGCGTCCTTTCTATGGAGTCGTTCAGTGCGATATGGGGTATGACCACGCCCTTGGGTCTGCCGGTGGAACCGGAGGTGTACGATATGAACGCGATGTCGGACGGTTCCGCCTCGGTGACGAACGAATCCATCTTCCCGGCACCGACCTTTTCCAGGTACCCGGGGTCCACACGGACCTTGGCCCCGCTGTTCTCCGCGATATATGATTTCCTGTCCTCCGGGTACGAATTGTCGGAAGGGACGAAGGCCGCACCGAGCATCCAGGCACCGAAGACGAATCCGAAGTACTCCCTGCAACGGGGGAGTTCGATGGTGACCACGTCCCCCTTGCCTACGCCGTCCCCGGACAGGGTGAAGGCCGCACGCATGGCATAGTCCTTCAGTTCATCGTAGGTGAACGACCCTTTGTCGGTCCAAACGGCGGTTGTCCCCCGCCTTCTTTCTACAGTCCTAAGAAACTCGCCCAGCATGGTCTCCATGTTATCGGGCGGGAATCGGGTTTTCGAAATATAATGCTATTTCAAGATTGTCCAATTGGAGCTATAGGTCATTTACAAGGGGGTGCAATGTAAAACGACGGCCCGGGTGATCCTGTCCCGGGCCATCGGTAGGACGTTTCAGAAAGACTGGTTGAACAGCATGGCCGGACGGCCTTCGTGTTCTATGACCTCGCAGTCGACCTCGTAGACCTCCGAGAGGTTCTCCTTGGTCATGACGTCGTGGACGTCGCCTACACAGCGTATCCTGCCGGGCTTCTCCATCATTATGAGTTTGTCCGCGTACTTGGCGGTGATGTTCAGGTTGTGGCTGATCATGATGATCATCGTCTTCTTGCGGTGTGCGATCTCCCTCAGCAGCTCCGATATGAACATCTGGTGTTTCACATCGAGGTTGGAGGTAGGTTCGTCCAGGATCAGGATCTCCTTCTCCTGCACGAGGCCTCTCGCGATGGCCACCTTCTGGTGCTGACCTGCCGACAGGTCGCGGAAGCTTCTTTCGGCGAACTCCTCGATGTCCAACGCCTTCATGATCTTGTGGACCTTCAGGACGTCGTCGGGATCGGTCTTCAGGGCCTTTCTGTCACCGCGTCCGATGAGGATGGTCTCGAACACGGTCATGGAGAACACGTCCTCCGAGCTCACCGGGACGAACCCTATCTTGGCGGCGACCTCCTTCCTAGTGAGGCCTTCCAGGTCCTCCCCGTCGAGGAGCACCTTCCCGCCGGTGGGTGTCAGGAGCTTGTTCATGCATTTGACCATGGTCGATTTGCCCACTCCGTTGGGACCGATGATGCTGTACAGTCCGGGACCGTCCAGGTCGAGGTCGATCCCGTGCAGGACCTTCCTGCCGTTGCCGTAGGCGAACTCCACGTTTTCCATCTGTATCCTCATGGTATCACCAGTCCGTCCTGTTCTGTCTGATGATCAGGTACAGGAACAGGGGTCCGCCGATGAAGGAGGTGATGATTCCGACCTGCATCTCCCCGTGGGACAGGATGTTCCTTCCTACGAGGTCCGCGATGACCATCAGGGTGGCCCCGAACAGGGCCGAAGCGGGTAACAGGTACCTGTTGTCGGAACCGACGAACAGCCTTCCGATGTGCGGTGCCACGAGTCCGACGAAACCTATCAGTCCGGTGAAGCTCACCACGGTGGCCACCACCAGGGTGATCAGGACCAGGAGGATCCTCCTGATGGAGTCGACCTTCAGTCCCATGGCCTTGGCGCCTTCGTCGCCCGTGGACAGGATGTTCAGCTTCCTTGTGGACATCTGCAGTATGAGGGAACCCACGATGACGACCGCTACGATGAGGGCAACCCCTTCCCAGGAGCCTACGTTGGCAAGGGTACCGATCTGCCACGAGTACAGGGCCTGCAGACTGTCGGGGTCCGCGATGAGCTTCATGACCGAGGTGACGGCGTTGAAGATGTACATGACCGCGAGACCTGCCATGATCATGGTGGTGGGGGAGGAGTTGTTCATCTTGGACACGGCCACGATGACGGCCATGGGGATGAGGGCGAACACGAAGGAGTTGACCACCAACGCGTACGCACCGCTCCCTATGGTTATGCCCATGGTGATGGCCATGGTGGCACCGAAGCTCGCACCGGAGGAGATACCGGTGGTGTAAGGGTCGGCCAAGGGGTTCTTCATGATGCTCTGCATCACGCATCCGCAGGCCGCGAGACCTGCACCGGTCGCTATACCGACGACTATCCTGGGGAGACGCTGCTCCACCACGAAGTAGTCGAGCATCTTGTCCTGTATGTTGCCGGTGATGTGGTTCCATACGATGCGGTAGCATTCGAAGAAGTCTATGTGGTACTGTCCGGTACCGAGGGAAAGGCCTGCGGCAAGGACTGTGGCCACCACGCAGACGACGATGAACACCAGCTTCTTCAGGATGGACGTGCGGTACTCGTCGAGCACTTTGCGGCAGTCCATCCCGCCGTATCCTTCGTCGCACCATAGGTCCGCGGCGGTCCTCACCGACCTGCTGACCTTCCTCTCGGTATCGGATGGCATGTCTCATCCCTTGTAGGGATAGTATCCTTCGCCGGTGTAGGTGAATCCCTGTCTCGCATCGTGTTTCGCGGGCATGAAGTTGTCGAGGTATTCCTGGGTGAAGGACATGGCGTCCTCCATGGTGAAGGCGTCGCTGTAGAGCTGTGCCGCGAGCAGATAACAGGCCGCAGGTCCTCCGAAGAAGGGCATGAGACCGAAGTCGATGGTGTAGATCTTCTGCTGCTCGTAAATGGGGAGGTTCACGAAGAGGTCGTTCATCTTCTTCTCGACCCATCCGTTGTAGTTCTCGTAGGTGTACTGTGCGGCGGGCTGGGTCATGACGACCATCTCGGTGGTGTTGTAGTCCTTGAGCTGGGTCTGGAGGGCCTCGGAGGAACCGAGCTTGAGGAATCCGGGGACACCTGCGCAGTTGTCGACGAAGTTCAGGACCTCGCTGAACCAGAGGGCGGGGGACTGGTACTGCTTGTACGCCTGGAGGCTGGACTGTTTGGTGTTCTCGAACATCTGGACGACGAGGACGGTCTTCTTGTCGACGGTCTTTCCGATCTCGCCGAGCTTGGCCATTCCCTTGTCGTACCAGTTGACGTATTTGTCGGAGAGGGTCTGGTCTCCGAACATGGCAGCGAGCATGAGGACGCCGTTGACGCATCCCTTACCCTGGCAGGTGACCATTACCATGGAGACCTTGTCTGCGAGGCCGGAGCTTACGGCCTTGTCCCAGAGGTACATGGTGGAGGTTCCTCCGCTCCACATGATGACGGTGTCGATGATGCCTTCCCTGTTCATCTGTCCGAGGTCCTCGAGGGTGAGGTTGTTCCTCTCTCCCATGGAGGGGAGCTTGGAGATCCCGGGGTAGGTGGAGTCGCCGTAGTTGTTGGCCATGGTGGAGTCGGTGGCTTTGAAATAGTCGTATACTCCGAGGACGGAGAGGAAGTCGACGGTGGTGTACTCGCAGCCGACCTTGGTTCCGATAGGGTAGTTGACGTATGCGTCGAGGCGTTTGTTCTCGCCGGTGGCGACGGTGTCCTTGGTGGAGAAACTGGTCTCGTACCACATCTTGACGGACTCCTTCGCGATGATCTTCTTGACGACCTCTACATCCTTGTCGTCGATCTTTCCGTCGTGGTTGGCGTCCGCGAAGTAGTTGGTCTTCTTCCAGTCGGCGACCTCGTTGTCGATGAGGCCCTGGATGGCCTTCACATCCTTGTCGTCGATGACGTCGTCACCGTTGGCGTTTCCGAAAATCCTGAGCCTTACGTCGGAGTCGTCGTACGCTTCGGGCTTCTCCGCAGGTCCGTTCCCGCCGTTGTTGAGGACGAGGACGGCAGCGGCGGCCGCCACGATGATTACGACCGCTGCGACTATCGCTATGATCATGTTCTTCTTTACCATAGGTTTCACCTATTGATTGGAATACTGTTCCAATCTATATAACGGACAATACGGGTGTAATTTTATTCCACTTTTTCGATAATTGGATTCATTTGGTCAAAATACCGTTCGAAAATGTACATTCAAACGGCTATAAACGAGGTCAATTGGATTTGATTTACCCCTGTACGGATGTAAAACAATTCCCGCTTTAAATACCGGTCCACGTGCGGACAATGTAGATATATCTAGGATACATGTTCCAACAGTATTGTCCTGACGGGACGAAAAGGGGATTTTCCTATGCTGATAAGGTTCTGGGTGGAAAACTACCGTGGATTCAGGGACAGGGTCGAACTAGACCTTTCCGACAAGAAGAACTACCGTTACGGCAACGATTGCGTACGCGGGGATTTCCTCGATAAGATCATCATCCTCGGGGACAACGGGGCCGGCAAGACCGATTTCGGATACGCCATCACGGACATAGTCGGCACCGTCACCGGTATGGAGAAGGACATCGGTCAGGACGATCCGCTGTGTTTCGTCAACGGTGACGGGGAGTCCGATCACGCCACTTTCCATTACGATTTCGTCCACCGTGGGAGCTGGGTGACCTACGAGTACTCCAAGGACCTTCCCGACCATATCGTCTCCGAGAGGTTCCTGATAGGCCGTACCGTGGTCTACGACTACCGTACGGACGATCCTGCGAACGGGACCTATGCCCTGGGCAACGTGGGTGCCGCAGGCCTCGACGTCTCGTCCTCCGACGGGACCGTGGCCCTTCTGAAGAGAATTATGAAGGAGACCTACCAGGACAAGGGCTCGTTCATCAGGATGGTGTACGAGTTCGCCTCCTCCACCCTCTATTACAGGGCCATGTGGAAGAAGGACGAGCACATCGGCATAACCGACAACGACGACGATCTGGAGAAATACGTCATAGAACGCGGTCTGGTCTCCGACCTGCAGGGTTTCCTGGAGGACATCGCGGACCTGAAACTGGACCTGGTGGTGTCCGACGGGCATCTTGCCGTACATACCAGGAAGAAGGACCTCCCGTTCATGTCGGCGGTGTCCAGAGGCACGGCCATCCTTTGCAGGCTCTACCTGTGGATGAAAAGGTCCGTGGGACGCGACGCACTGATGTTCTTCGACGATTTCGACGACATGTTCCACTACCGCCCCGCGGAGAAGGCCATCCGTTCCATCATAACCGGGAGCGAACGTCAATGCATTTTCGTGACGCACAACACCGGGCTGGTCTCCAACGACTTCCTCAGGCCCGACTGCTGTTTCATCCTCTCCGACAGGAAGCTGAGGTCCCT
This sequence comes from archaeon, assembly GCA_024399195.1. Lineage (GTDB taxonomy): Archaea > Thermoplasmatota > Thermoplasmata > Methanomassiliicoccales > Methanomethylophilaceae > Methanomethylophilus. The sequence goes on from JAKSHW010000013.1 coordinate 15,309, forward strand.
CGCGAGCCTCACCGACAAGGACATCCGCAAGGGGCACAACCTGGAGAAGATGCTCCGCGAAGGGGAGTTCTCAACGGTCCCCGAGGAGACGGTCAAGGACAAAGAGGGAACCGGCGAGCCCCAGTAGAGGGGATTCCACGAAGTCAACCTTCATGGAAGGGAACCCGGCATCGATGTACCTCGTACGTCCGCCTTTGTGGAGCGAGGCTTTGTAGCCGTTTGTGAACACGATGTCCGGCGAACGGTCGTCGTACACCATCGCGAAGGAGTCCTCCAACCATTCCACCAGGGGTTCCTTCAGCGATGTGTGGAGGTCCACCGAGAACGAGACCCCTTTCATGTCCCTGTCGCAGGCCACCGTCTTGAGATAGGCCCTCCTGCGGCAACGGTTTATGATCTTCATCATTGGCGATATGTCCTTTCCCGTCCTCTCCGCCACCTCGCGGTACAGACGGTACGTCTCGTCGAACCCCACGGGGGCATGGCCTGTAGATATGGTGGGGATTCCGAACACGTCCATGTATGCCTTCGAGGTCTCCACGCACTGGTCGGGGACGAGGGCGATGTTGAACTCGGCGGAGACGGACCTTTCCAGCTCTTCCAAGGTACATCCTGCACCAGGGCAGCAAACGACCTTCAGGCCCATGGCACCGAGGTTCTCCGTGAACTCGTCCTTCACGGCGGTCCAGTCCTTGTCCATTATGCTCAGACCTAGCAGGTTCACAGTGCCTTTTACCTTCCTGCGGGGTTCCATCGTGGACACGATCCTCGCCACGGCTTTGTCGAACCCTTCCTGCGGGTCCCCTTCGATGTCCTCCAGAAGGACCGTTCTGCGATCCTGTCCGGAAACGGCCTTCCTGCAGTCATCCCCCAGGATGGACACTCCCGGGGAACACATTACCACCACCGCCCCCGTATCGTCGAGTCTGTCGACGGTATCCCTGAGTTTCACCAGGGATGTCCCTGTGAGGTCGGAGGCGTTCACCCTGGAGAACGGTATCCCTCCCTTCCTGTCCGGACGGGGATTGAGTCTTTCGGATATCAGAAGGGGTTTGCGGCATCCGTTCTGACCGTGGAGGACCAAGGTAACGCCGTCCATCCCTTCGACGGCCATGGCGGCGCCGGTGAACCAGTCGGGTCCGGATATCACAGTACACGCCCCCATTCCTTCCAGCCTTCGTGTTCCCCGGAGGATGCGAAGTTCTTCAGACGTCTGAGGAACAGTACGGACGCGGTGCCTCCCACGAACGTATCCGGGAAGTCCATACACGTACGGTCCAGGACATCGGTGAGGTACCGTTTCCCGATCACGACCGTGTCCTGACCCACCGCCGCCGTCAGTCCTCCTATCGTATCGGTGTGCGTCGAGGGAAGACGGTGGTCGGTACGGTTCCTTCCCACCTCGACGACCGTGGCGTCCGCCCCACAGTCGCAGAGGGCCTCCTCGATCCAATACACCGGTTCGGACCCGTCCGTAACAAGCACAATCTTCTTCCCCGTCAATGCATGGGAGCATTCCGACACGGCCCTGCCGTATTCGGACGTAAGCGACGCGATGCACCTTCCGGGGTCTCCGAGGGACGGGTCCATCTTCTTCATGTGTTCCAACCATTCCACCGTCTCACGGAACCCGCGGGGGACGCAGCGGTGTCTGACCTTCAGCCCTTTCGACAGGAGGATGTCCTTGAGCTCCCTGTTCGAGGGGGTGTCCTCGCACATGGCGATCACCTTGGCACGTCCCGCGTTCACGAGGTCGTCCAACGAGCATCCGTTCACCAGTTCGGGACCGGGTCTCAGGCCCAGGGCGGACGCGATCTCCCCCAGGGCGGAACGGTTGTGTCCACGGTTGTATGTGATGAACGAGTCATCCGCCACGCTCAGCAGGGGCAGCGACGGCTCCACATTGACGTCTATGAGGGAACAGAAGGCCTTCAGGACCTCCATATGGGCGTCCGCACCCTGTTCGGGACGGTTGCCGCCGATCACGTGTATGCGTGTTCCCGGATGACGCGACATGACCTTTCCGGCTACGCCTTCCACATCCTCCCCCACCATGTCCGCGAGACAGGTCGTCACCACCAGGACGAAAGGATGCGTACCGGCGAGCTCTTCGAGTAGTTCCTCCAGACGTTCCCTGCCGCCGAACACGGTACCGAGACCGCCCATACCCGTGCAGAACAGGTTCTCGGCATCGCCCAGGTCCCCGGTATGTCCGTCGGAAATCCTTTCACCGGCGATCTCGCCGTACATACCGTACCCGCAGCTGTCCGTACCGTGTATCACGACCGGTATGTCGGTGACCCTTCCCGCCTCTATGGCGGCACCCATAGGTCCTCTGCCGATCCTCAACGGAGGGATGAAAACGTTCTTCGGGACGGATGTCTGCGGTCTCTCGATGGTGTATTCCCCGGTTCCCACGTCCTTTCCGGACATGAGCAGGTCCACCTGTGCGTCGGTCAGGGGGTGAGGGCGGCACATCCTCCCACCGTTGTGGATGTCGAGAAGGTCCTTGGAAAGGGTCCTGAAGATCCCGGCCTCGTCTGAGGAAGGGAACACCTCGCACAGGGTACGTCCGACCTTTTCCGAATCACGGAACAGTCCCGAACGGGGTATGCGTGCGATCACGGGGACGCCTGTGGACTCCGAGAACCTTTTTACGACCGCATCCTCCTCGGGAGACCCCCTGGAGTCGAACACGAGTCCTGCGAGGCGGGGACCGTCGGTATCGAAGTTCACCAGTCCCCTCATGATGTTGTTGGCGGCGTATATCGACATGAACTCGCCTGACGTGACCAGCACCACCATGTCGCTCATGTCACGTCTCATGGGGACGGCGAAACCCCCGCACACCACGTCGCCCAACACGTCGTACACGCAGACATCGCGATCCATGCGGTCGATCCCCAGGGTCTCCAGGGTATGGAACATGGTCATGATGCCCTTTCCGGCACAGCCGATCCCGGGCTCGGGACCTCCGGCCTCCACACACAGTATCCCGTTCACCCCTTCGGACACGAACATCTCCGGTCTGCGTTCGGACGGTCTTGTGGAACGGACGGTGTCCAGCACTGTGGGGCACGGTCCGTACGTCAGAGGGCGGGTGGAGTCGTGTTTGGGGTCGCAGCCTATCTGCATGACCTTCAGTCCTGCGGCGGACAGACAGTACGAAACGTTGGCGGACACGGTGGATTTCCCTATCCCGCCTTTGCCGTAAACGGCGATCCTGAGCGTCATGGTGTTCACATCGGATGTATGTTCCATGACGTCCACGTTTATGATGGGTTCTTTTTCCGTTCCGAAATTACGACAGGGGTCTAGGTTTTTATATCACCGATGATACCGAAGAAGGTAAATCCGCCCCCGCGGACAGGAGAATCAGGATTATGACAACTTTCAAGGACCTCGGAGTATCCCCGGAACTGTGCAAGACCGCCGAAGAGATGGGTTGGACCGAGGCCACCCCTGTCCAGTGCGAGGCGATACCCGAAGGGCTCAAGGGCAAGGACCTCATCGCCAAGGCCCAGACCGGTACCGGTAAGACCGGTGCCTATGCGATGATATCCATGTGCCGTACCGAGGGCGGTTTCAGGAACCCCGCGGTACTGGTCGTCTCCCCCACCAGGGAGCTCGCCATGCAGGTGGACGGCGAGATGAGGAAGCTCTCCAAACGTACGGGCCACGTCAGCGTGGCGGTGTACGGCGGAGCGGACATCCGCAAACAGGCCGAGTTCCTCAGGAGGGGATGCGACATCGTCGTCGGAACCCCCGGAAGGCTCAAGGACATGATCGACAGGGAGTTCCTGGTCCTGGACGAGGTCTCCGTCGTCGTCCTCGACGAGGCGGACCGTATGCTCGACATGGGATTCGAGGAGGACCTCGACTACATCCTCGCCAAGGTCCCCGAGGACAGGCAGACCCTGATGTTCTCCGCCACCATGACCGACGATGTCCACAGGCTTGCCGAGGAGATGCTGCACGACCCCGTGGAGGTGGACACCTCCGTGGACTCCGTATACACCGGTCTTACCGAACAGTACATCGTCGTGTGCAAGAGGGAGGAGAAGAGGGACCTCCTGTTCGACCTCCTCATGAGGGGCGAACCCAAGACCATCGTTTTCTGTGCTACCAAACTGATGGTCGACAACCTCTACGAGGACATGAGGCACGACAGGACCGTCGGTACCCTCCACGGGGACATGCCCCAGAAGCTCAGGGAAAGGGTCATCGGGGACTTCAGGGACAACAGGGTCCTGATCCTCCTGGCCACCGACGTCGCCGCAAGGGGTATCGACGTGACCGACGTGGACCTGGTCATCAACTACGACATCCCCTACGACCCCGAGACCTACGTCCACAGGATCGGAAGGACCGGACGTGCCGGAAAGGAGGGTATGGCCATCTCCTTCGTCACCAAACGCGAGCTCGGCCTGGTAAGGGAGTTCGAGGACGAGACCGACACCCGTATCCGCAAGATCGTGCCCGAGGACTTCCCCGAGTTCGACGTGGACCATCCCCTCAAAGAGAGGGAGCCTGTCCGCAGGGAGAAGCCCAGAAAACAGCCCAAGGCGAAACCCGCACCCAAACAGAAGGTCGCGGACGACGGTATTTTCGTGCCAATCAGCATCAACCTCGGAAAGGACGATGGCCTGAACCGCACCCAGATAGCGGATTTCGTCCGCAACCGTGCAGGACTTCCCGACAACGCGGTCGGAAAGGTCGGTCTCAAGAACGACACCGCCTTCGTGGAGATAGACTCCGACTACTGCGACGAGGCGTTACCCCTTCTGGACGGTGCGGTGTACAACGGGAAACCCATCGTGGCCGCGTTCGCTCCCAAGAAGAAGAAATACCAGGACAAGAAGTGAGGCGTTCCCATGGGGCTTCTTACCAGGATCATGAGGAAGGACGGGGAGATAGTTCCTTCGAAGACCGATTCCCCTGTACCGGACGACGGCGGATGGAGGCTCTGGGCCGCCAAAGGCTATGACCTCCTTTCCCAGGACGACGCCATCGGTGCGGTCGAGAACTGGTGCCAGGCGATAGACCGTTTCGACGGTAACGCCAAGCAGTTCGGGAAGTTCTGCGACGATGTGGAGGAGAAGGTCCTTGTCCATATCGCGGAACTGTCCGGCGACGGCAGGTTCGAACCCACCCATCTCATGGCGGACCTGGACCTCGAGGTCAGGGTGAAACTTCCTGAGATGGAACACACCCCGTTCGTGGACAGGATATTCTATGGGATGAAGGAGCACATCGATGAGGCCCTCGGTCCCGAGATGACGGTGTCCATGTACACGGCCGCAGCCTATTCCGTCCTCGGAGGTATGAGATATGCTCCGGACCTGGGCGATGTCGTGGAAAGGTGCCGTGAGGCGTCGAGGCTCGCCTCCTCCGCGGCGACTCAGGCGGGTTCTTATCCGAGATCGTCCAAGGGTCGTTTGAAGCCTTCTGAAGGGAAGAAGTACCTCGAGGGTTTCGTGTGGTACTTTGACACGCTTGCGGACCGTCTGAAGGCCGCTATCGACTCACACGGCGGGATCGGAGGGGCGTGCTGTTGCAAGGCGGAATATCCTTACGACATGATCGATCCGTTGTCCGCATCGTTGGAACAGAGTTGCTGTCTTGCAGGTGCGGGAATGTTCTCCCGTGGGAAGTACGAGAAGGCGTGCATCGCCGAGTTCGACAGGTACATTTCGATGTATTTCGACAGACCCGAATAATATGAGAACGATCCGGGACCGACCTTTTTCTGTCTGATCCCGGAGAAGTACTGTGGGAACGGCACTTGAAATGCCGTCCCCTGGTTTCACTGTCTCTTCCTGATCGCGAACACAGCTATCAGGACGAGGAGCACGATCACGACAATCGCTATGATGACGTACATCATGGTGTTGTCGTCGGCGGGTTTCTCGTACACCCATTCCTTGTAGGTGGTGTAGTCGCACCTGGTGCAGGTGTCGTAGGCGTACCATCCGTTTTCCGATTCGGTGGGTTCCTTGGCGTCATGGTGGACGAGGTCGTGTCCGAGGGCGGGGACGACGGTCTGTTCTATCAGGGTCGTACCGCATACGGAACATCTTTTGCCTTCTGTGAGTCCGGTTTCGGTACATGTGGGGGCCGCACCGGGGACGATCACTGCGACATGGGCCTCTTTGGCCAGGGTCTCGGTGTAGGTATGGCTTTCGTCACGGGTACATACGTACAGGACGGACCCCTCTTTCGTGCATGTGGGTTCCTCTATGACCGTGGCCACGTAGTCGTGTCCGAGGGCGGGGACGACGGTCTGTTCTACGATGATATCTCCGCATCTTTCGCAATGGGAACCCTCGGTCAGTCCGGTCTCGGTACAGGTGGGTTCGACGGCGGAATCGACAATCGCCGCGTGTCCGAGAGCAGGAGTATATATTGTGATCCTAGAGATGTCGTGGCCGCATCTGAGACAGTAGTACACCGAGTCGTAATGTCCCTGCTCAGTACAGGTAGATTCCACCACGTTCTCGAACACCTTGGATCCGAACACATGTTCATGGCAGACGAATCCTCCGTAGGTGGAAGGACGGTCTGTCGTAAAGGTGATGTATCCGACGGATTCGGTGCATGCGATATATTCGCGTGCGGTTCCGTCGAGCATCTCCACGACCACAGAACGGTCGTCTTTGTCGCTTTTGTCATAGGTGAACGGCAGGGTCACGGTGACGTTTCCTTCGAACACGAGGTTGTATCCGAACCCTATCGTGTAGACCTTTCCGGAAACCAGGGTCTTTTCCACTTCGGTGAGATCATTATAGGCCGTGGTCGTCAGGGACAGGGTGTTGGATCCGGTCTTGAGACCTTTCAGGGCGGTGTTGTCGAAGACCAACGTCACATCGCCGAACCTTACGGTAAGCTGTACGGCAGGGTTCTTGGACGCATCGTTGACGATGTTCCTGAGGGTCCTCGAGTTGAATTTTGCCACGGTGTCGGTGGTGACTGTATACATGTCACCGTTCTTTTCCACGGAAACGTATCCGACGGGGACCTCCTTTGCGACACCCTCATTGATAAGGTAGGTGTGTTCGGCCAGGTCGTCGCTGCTGATGCTTACGGGGGTTCCTTCCGCGTCCTTGAACGCGATTCCGGGGAACGCTCCCTTGTCGACGTATTCGGGGGTGCCGATCGTAAGGGTGGAAAGCGAAGGGCAGTCCTCGAATGCCCTGTATCCGATGTTGCCGGTGTTGAGAATCGTCGCGCTCACAAGGTTGTGGCAGCCGGAGAACGATCCGTCCTCGAGGTTCCTTGCTACGGAAGGCACGTATACTTCGATCAGTCCGTTAAGTCCGCTGTATGCTGATCCGTTGACATCGTATCTTCCGATATTCGAACCGTCCAGAATCACGTTTTCGGGAAGATGGATCGAACCCTCTACAACGGTTCCGCATATGAGCTGGTAGGTGTCTTTGTTCATTATGAACTTGTATGCGATACCGTTTCCATCGGTGTATTCCTTTATCCCGGAGTTTTCGGATGCGGGATCGTAGATCCTCAGTGCATAGTGGGCCACATAGCCGTAGCTGATGTTCCCTGCCTTCAGTTCGAGGTCGCTTCCGTTACCTACCTCGACAAGTCTGTCACAGTTCTGGAAGGCGCATAGACCTATGTTTTCCAGGGTGGACGGGAGGATGATGGAGGTCAGTCCGCGGCATCCGTAGAATGCATAGTCCTTGATGTTCTTCACAGAAGGCATGGTGCATGATTCCAGATTTTTGCAACCGTTGAACGCGTTCACACCAATGGTTGTGGCTCTGGACATGGTGATTTCGGAAAGATCGACACAGCCTTTGAACGCTTCGTTTCCAATCGTGGTGGCGGTCAGTGTGACCGTTTTAAGGGATGTGCATTCGGAGAACAGATTGTCTGCGATGGTCCCCACACCGTTGACGATGATATCTGTGAGGAGAATGCATCCTTTGAATGTATCGGAGGCGATGGTCCTGACGGTATATGGGACGGTCACCTCGGTAAGTCCTGCAGGACAGGACAGTATAGAGGTCCTGCTTTTGTTGGTGAGCATCCCGTTTACCTGAGAGTAGGTTCCGTTATCATCGGATACGTCGATGGATGTGAGATTGGTGCATCCTGCGAACACATTGCCGTTGATGGAGATCACCGATGCGGGGATACACACGGTTTCAAGGGCAGTACATCCGTTGAAACAGTCAGTTCCCAGGCCTGTGAGGTTATCGGGGAGGGTTACGGATTCCAATGATGTGCATCCGTAGAACGAACCGTTACCCAATCTGATAAGTGTGGATGGGAATGCGATCTCCTTGAGATTGGTGCATCCTGCGAACAGATATCCTCCCACGGTTGTTATTCCTTCGTCGAACTGGACAGTCTGAATTCTGTCGTTATTACCCATCCAGAACGTGGATATGGGATAGGGGTCGTATCTGGGTATCGAAGCAAACAGTTCACCTTCACCGGTTATATCCAATGACCCGTCGGTCCATAGGGTGTAGGTGGCATTTTCACCGATTTTTCCTTCGGCCAGTATGACTTTATCGGTATCTGCCATAGACTCTTCCGACATAAATGTGGATGCCGTCAGAAGGGCCAATACGGCGAATAGGGCAGAAACCGTCGCCCAGAAGTATTCCTTTTTGATAGAATACTCGGTCGTTTTTTTGAACATGGTACTGTATCGCGGACTGTTAATAAAAATTGACTATGGCAGTCTTGTCGTATACGGTCGGTGTCAAAAGGTCATTCCGATATAGTTACCACTGAAGTAGATAGGTGGGCTATATCGGAATATTTAAAGAAGGGGCTTTTCAGCCCCGGTTTATGTTCAGAACTTGTTCCTGATCATTACGACGTAGAGCAGGCTTCCGACAGCAGCGAGAAGGATGCAGATCTCTGCCAGGATATCGAGGTGGAGTCCGTTGTCCTTCTGGGGTTCGCAGTATTCGACTGCGAAGGTGGCGGTGTGGTCGGTAGAGAAGACCATCTTACCGTCTTCGTACTGGAAGTCGACTTTCTTGTCTCCGTCGTAGACGGTGACGTTCTCTATGGAACGCTCTCCAAGCTCATAGGGGACGGTAACGGTGACAGGCTCTCCGAACTCGGTGTTCTTTCCGTATGCCACGGTGTAGGTCGTGTTGTCGGAGGTTCCTTTCTTCTCGATGGCGATCTCGCCTGCGACGAGTTTCTCGACATCGGATGCGGGGACATCGACGGTTCCGTTCTTGAGTTTGACGACCATGGACGCTTTGCCGTCCTTGATCGCTTTGAGCGCATCGTCATCGATCATTACGGAGACGAGTTCTCCAGAACCGATGATAGCTTTTCCTTCCTCGATAACCACGAGGGTCTTTGCAGTGAACACTGCATCGAAGGTGACGTCTGCTTTCACGACCATCTCGGCGGTGTATCCTTTCCAGGAATCGAACACATAGGAGTAGTCTGCATCGTTCTCTTTGGTGGGAACGTCCTCGGGGAGGATAACTGCATCGCCGATGACGGCCTTGTAGCTGGAGAACTCCTTGCCTTCGGACATGAAGGTCACGGTGACCCTTACGTCCTTGTATTCTGCATCGAAGGAAACGTCCTCTGCGGGTACGGTCATGCCCTCGGTGAATCCGATCCATGCGACGAACTCGAATCCTGCAACGGCAGGTGCTTCGGGTGCGATGATGACTGTTCCGTATTCGTAGTCACCGCTGGAGACGATCTCATCGCCTGCCTTGAAGGTGACTGTGTAGCTGTTGACGGTGTACTCTGCATCGAACACGATGTTGTACGAAGGTACGGTCATGCCCTCGGTGAATCCGATCCATTTGGAGAAGGTGTATCCGACTTTCTCGGGGGCCTCGGGGGTGACGATCTCGGTTTCGAACTCCATTTCCACGGAGGAAACGATGTTTCCGTCTGCCCTGAAGGTGACTGTGTAGCTGTTGACGGTGTACTCTGCATCGAATTCGATGTCCTCTGCGGGTACGGTCATTCCTTCTTTGAATCCAATCCATTTGGAGAAGCTGTGTCCAACCATGGTGGGGGCTTCGGGTGCGACGATGACCGCTCCGTAATCCATCTTCTCGGAGGACACAAGTCCTT
>JAKSHW010000130.1 GCA_024399195.1 archaeon
AGTAGAAGATAAGTAGAAGATAAAATTTGACCTATCTTAGATTTAATGACCCAAAACTATTTCTATTAGAAATTACCAAATGTATCTAATCACAGTTTAAATAATAAATTTGTAAATAATTATAATTTTATAATCAAAATATATCATGGAATCATGTTCATAGATCTCAGCATTAAGAACTTCGGACCTTTCAAAGACAGGGTCGTCTTTTCGCTGGAATCGACCTCACTTGACGGCAACGAAGCCAATCTCATCGAAGATTACCCGCATCCCGATCCTTTACTGAGCTCCGCAGCCATATTCGGAGCCAACGCCTCTGGAAAGTCGTATGTACTCAAAGCGATCGAAACCTTGCAGATAATGGTACGTACACCGATGACCCCTGATGTGATCTATCCCTGGTATCAACCGTTCAGGGCCTCGATGGATACATTGGACAAACCTACGGAACTAGGGATTCGCTTTATCAAAGACGATGTAAAGTACGACTACCTTATCGCGTTCACAAAAAACCGTGTGGTTTCAGAGTCCTTATATCACTACCCTTGCAAAAGAAGGGCCCTGGTGTTCGAAAGAACCGAACAGGAGTTCGAGTTCGGACGTTCGGTGGCGAAAGGGCTCAGATTGAGTTCTACAATGACCCCGCCCACATCGTCTTTCCTCGCCGTTGCGGCCCAGTTCAACAATGCAGCATGCATCTTGGCACATAGCGGTATAGTAAATGACATCCTTATTCTCGGAGATAACCCCTCGGAACTGTTGAACCAGGTCGTAGAGTTCATGAACAGCCACCCCGGATCGAAAGCACATGTTATCGATGCCCTGAAAATAGCAGATTTGGATATCAGCGATGTCTTCGGTACGGTAACGGAAAGGAATACGGCGAAACCGGGAAACCAACTGCCTCCCCAGACCATCGGACCGATAATGGCGACGGAAGATACAGGGATTGCCCAAACGATGTTGTATATGGAACACGATCTCGAGAACAGCGACGTGGGACAGGACCTTTTACGTTATCCTTCCAGTATCGAATCCAATGGAACGATCCGGTTGTTATGTCTGATGGGTCCGATCATCGATGCTTTGGAAAACGGACTTACGATAGTCATCGACGAGTTCGGAACATTCCTCCATCCGGATATCTCCAAATGGATAATACGTCAGTTCAGAAGCACCGCCAATCCGAACAAAGCCCAGCTCATAGTGAGCACGCATGATCAATCCCTGATGTCCTACGAGATCCTACGTCCCGACCAGATATGGTTTACAGAAAAGGACCCGGCCACAGGTGCATCCGATCTGTATGCATTGTCGGACTTCGATGGGATAGGTCCGGACATAGACCTGCAGAAAACCTACTCGATAGGCAAATTCGGAGCAAAACCGTTTGTTTTGAACAGAGACATAATGGATTGAACAAAGGTTTCGGAAAGAGAGACCATGATGGATCCGTGTTTATCCGGTCAGAGGGACGGACGGAGGGAAAACCGATCCTGCAGCATACCATATACCGTCGGATGTCCGGCAACGGTCTCAGACACTCCCCATGCCATGACAACGAACGGGAATCGGACCGTGTAGCGTCATCAATGTTCTACAAGCGGTCCGGCATGCAACGGACACTTCATCGCACGGTACCTGTTGCGGAACACCAGCAGCGCCACGGGCACCATGTAAACCGCCCCCAGGACCTCCGCCACCATCACTCCCCAGTAGACGAGGTCCATCCCGCCGATCTGTCCGCACACGAACGTGGTCAGGATCAGTATGGCGTTACGTACGAACGCGTTTATCGCCGATATACCGCTCTTCTTCAGACCCGACAACAGTGAAGAACTGAAGGCCATCAGACCGTAGCACGGCACGAACAGGGCGTAGATCCACATGATCTCCACCAGTTTGTCACGGTAGAGCCCCATGTCCCCGCCGTAGCTGAACAGCCACATCAGGGGTTCCGCGGCCACGAACAGGAACAGCATCATGGCCACGCCTATCAGCACCACGGTCTTCATGGTGTACACGAGGGCGGCCCTCATCTTCTCCGGGTCGTTCTGACCCCTCGCGGCCGAGACCACTGGGATCATGGCCGCACCGAACGCACACACGGGGACCATCACGAGATGCACCACCTTCCACGGGACGTTGTACAGCGCCAGTCCCAACGAACCGCCGCACCCCACAATGACCAGGACCAGGCACAGGTTCGCTATGGAACCGATGTTCTGCTCCAGCATCTGCGGCACGCCCACGGACATGACGTCCTTCAGCTGTGCACCGTCGAACCTGAACCCCCTGAAACAGAGCTTCACGGACGTCCTCCCCGACAGGAAGTACCAAAGACCAAGGACGACGGCCACGACGCAGGAGAGACCTGTGGCCACGGACGCCCCGGCCACGCCCATGTCGAGACCGAATATGAAGACCGGATCTAGCACGATGTTGGTCACCGCGGTCACTACGTTCACGACGGTGGACTTCCCGGCGGCCCCTTCGCCCCTCAGCATGCCGGACACGATACCGCTGAGAACCACGAACGGGCTCATCAGGAACAGGGGCACCAGATATTCCCTGCAGAGACCCCTCATGCCGTCCCCTCCGATGGCAGTGATGAGCACGTCCATCCCCAGGAACAGGAACGGGATCAGGAGCACGGTGACCAGGGCGGTGGCCATGAGCAGCTGCACGCTGCGGCTTCCGGCACCCTCGATATCCCCCGCCCCTATGCGGTTGGACACCGCCACGTTTATGCCGATGCCGAGACCGGCCGCGGAATGGCTGAAGAAGTAGTACAGGGTCATCACCACGGAGATGGCCGACATTGCGTCGACACCGAGGTTGGAGCACCATATGTTGTCCACGAAGACGTTGACCTCGACCACGGCCAATGCGACCAATATGGGGACGAACATGGAACGTATTGCGTTCCTCGGATCCCCCAGCAATATGTTCGTATCCTGCAAAGGGGTGTGGTGATGACGGAAAGGCATTGGAATTTTGGCAGATAACCATAATATATTAACTGATTTGTACAAAAAGAAACAATTAATATGAATCCATCTAACGTGCTACAAACGGCATACTATCTTGGACTGAGTGTTACGAAGTTACAATATCCGTAATAAAGTATGCGTCCGACCATGACCGTAAACATACAACGGAAGCAAGCAGTTATCTATGAGGTCGATTTGACAGGGGACTATGACAGAGAAGCTGTTCACCAGGAACTTCCTCCTCGACACGGGTGCGTGCCTATGCTGCACGGTGAACTACTTCGTGCTTCTCATAACCATGGTCGGTTTCGCGGAATCGCAGTTCGGCGCCTCCTCCGCGGAGTCCGGACTGGCGGCAGGACTGTACGTCATCGGAGGCCTCGTCTCCAGGCTCACCCTGGGGAAATACATAGAGCTCGTAGGCAGGAAGAGGATGTTGATCCTCGGTCTCCTGTTCGCCTTCGTCATGTCCTTCGCCTACTTCTTCGTCACGTCCCTGGCCCTGCTGTACCTCGTCAGGTTCGTCCACGGTATGGCCTACGGGATCTCGAGCACCGGCATGTCCGACATCATAGCGAAGATCATCCCCGCGTCACGCAGGGGGGAAGGTCTCGGATACTACTATCTCAGCATCACCGTGGCGTCCGCTATCGGGCCCATGCTCGGTCTGATGCTGGCGGCCGACGGCGACTACGGACGCGTGTTCTCCGTCGGTGTCGTGATGTACGCCGTCGCGGCCGTGCTCGCAGTGCTTATGAAGGTGCCCGAGGAGACGCTCACCGAGGAACAGAAGAAGGATGCGAGGAAGTTCAACCTCTCCAACGTCCTTCAGTTGGACGCCCTTCCCCTCGCGATAACATGCATGGTGTTCTACTTCGCGTACTCGGGCGTTCTCTCCTTCATAGCGTCGTTCACCGAGGGCACCTCCCTCGCCGAGGTCGCCACCTACTACTATCTAGCCATATCCGCAGGCACGCTCATTTCGAGGCTGACCACCGGGAGGATCTACGACAGGATGGGTCCGAACATCATCATGATACCCGGGTACATCGCGTTCGCGGTAAGCATGACCGTGTTCGCCACCACCTCGTCGGCGGGACTGTTCCTCTGTGCGGGGTTCTTCATGGGATACGGGATCAGCATCATCTATTCCGTCTGCCAGGCCATAGTGGTCACCAAGAGCCCTCCCCACAGGTACGGAGTGACCTCGTCCACGTTCTCCGCGGTGAACGACCTGGGTACAGGACTGGGCCCTTCGGTGCTGGGTATATTGATCGCGTCAGTCGGTTTCAGGGACATGTACCTCTGCTGTGTGGCGATATCGTTGGTCAGCCTCGCCATGTACTGGGCCGTCCACGGAAGGAAGGTCAGAGGTATCCTTATGAAAGACTGATGCCGGGCATGGGTCACAGACACTGTTTCAGAAGGGCGACCATATGGCAGAGACCGGTCGTTGGATCCTTCTTCATAAGCCTGAAACCTTTGTCCCGATAGTATCCGAGCATGTTCTCGTGACAGTCCACCCTTACCGCGTTGCACCCTAGGTCGGCACGGTGCGTATTTAGATCTTTTAACGCTTCTTTCAACAGTTCAGCACCCAATCCCTTCGGAGAATAATCCGCTCTGGACAACTGTCCGATAAGGAACGCCTGCACCACACCGTCATGTGCGTTCAGGTTGTGATAGAACGTGCGTGAAACCTCTGCACCGGGGGTCGGTTCGGGGGCCGCGAGACATTTGATGGCGAGGGTATAGTATCCGTATATGGTGAGATGCTCGTCCACCGCAAGGAACGTCTTCGAGACGTCATGGTTGGTATGGTGCAACGCCTTTTCCTTAAGATAGATCTCTACATCGGGATCTTTCGAACAGACATATTCCGAAACATTACAGTAGAAACCGGTCCTACCGGCAAGGTCCAGATAATTATCCAAACGGATTATCGAGTAGTTCATCTGGAAAATGCCCCCTTGGGGTTACAGGTGAGGAAATACTCTAAAACGATGTCACAGGGGATCGACCCTTCGAATCTCATTACGGCTAGTGAAGTCTCAAACGACATTGAAGTCAAGGAAACCCTCCAGCCCTTCGGAAATCACGTTTACGATTTAAAGGGATGCAGTACTGTTAGCAGTAATATGTAACAGATGGAGAATGACTGAGAATACGCCCGACCCATGTTATAATAGAGAAAATGAATCGAGAATTATAGACAAGTTTGGCGGATACTTCCAGTACCTGCCAAATGG
>JAKSHW010000131.1 GCA_024399195.1 archaeon
GGATTAACAGGTTAACTGTACTCTGCTGCCTTTATACCTCACGTCATGGGTGAGAGGAACGTGAGCGAAATGAACGCACACAGGTTTGAAAGATTTAGGAAAATGGATAACAGGGGAGGCATCGAAGGTCTCCCCATGGAACTGTTGATCATCGTCGTGGTAGCCACCATCGGTATGGCCATCCTTGTAGGTTGGATGAGCGGTATCGAGGAACCCGATACTTTCGGAGGGATCTCTACCAATATGGACACTATCGAGTTCAAGGGCGATGAAGGAAACGCCAACAAGATGACCCTTGACGACCTCAGCATCTTCGTCTACAACAGCAAAGGCGACGGAATCGAGGGAGCCACCGTCATGCTTACCGGATGCAACATCGTCAGGACCGGAAACGACTCCGGAACCGTCTACGGTATCACCAACGCCGCGGGAATGGTCGTCTTCGAGGACCTCATGATCGGAAAGACCGTCACCACCTCCGCCATCGGCCACATCAATGTGTCTATCTCCTCCATCGACTACGGAGACCACGACACCTACCAGCTGACCGTGGTGTTCTGATGGATGACAGGGGCGTACTCGGTCTTCCGATGAGGTTGGCCGTGGTCATGGTAGTCCTGGCCTTGTGCGTCCCGGTTCTGGCCCATGTCGCAAACGATTTCCAGGACAGAACGGAGAACGACCTTGCCTGCAAGGAAGCGGGTAAGGTCGCCTCCGTGGCCCGTGAGGTGTACCACATGGGGGAGGGAGGAAGTTCGACCGTGGAGATCAGCGTCCTGAACGGATATGCACTGATCCTCGGAGGCGAGTCGACCGATGCCTACAGGATACTTGTCAGATCCCCCGACGGTAGGGACACCGTCGTTCCCTTGGATAACCGCGAATACCAGTCCGCACGTTTCGTCGGCGGCTCCGTGTCCGTCATCGGACATATGGTGCTGAAACTGACATGCAAGGTAGTCGGTGGGGAGTACGGGGTGGAGGTCTCCGCGATATGATCGAGTTCACGTTCTCCAGGATGACCCTGATGGTATGCGGGGCGATCCTCATGGCCGTAGTGGTGGTCCCCATGGGCGGTGTGTTCGATTCCTCCGAAGGGGACGGGCTCAGGGAACTGGTCGAAAGGGACGCGTCCGCCATCGATCTGTTCTGGTCGTCGGAGATGGACGAGCTCCTTATCTGTGGTTCCGATCTCCTGCCCTCGCCTGCATATGTCCTGGTGGCGGAAGGCCACGTTCTGAAAATGGTGTGCGGCGATAAGGTCTACCGTGGTTCGTTGGTGCATCCGTTGGAAGTGGAGCTGGGCTACGGTGACGAGATCGTCCTCGTACGTGACGGGGACGGGCTGAGGACCAGATGACAACCCTTTACGCCTTCGGGCGGTTTTTCAGAATCCACCGAAGGTCTTCGAGATCTTCTCGAGGGCCTTCGCGAACCTGTCGATGTCCTCTTCGTTGTTGTAGAGGTACACCGAGGCACGTACGCTGCCTTCTATCTCGCGTGATACGAAGAACGGATGGGCACAGTGCATTCCGGACCTGACCATGATCCCGTCCATGGCATCGAGCATCATCGCCACATCGTGGGCTCCGAGCCCGTCGATGTTGAAGGACATGACCGCCGACCTTTTCATAGGGTCTTCGGGGCCTATTATATGCAGTCCCTTGATGTCCTTCGTCCTATCGAACATGTACTTCATCAGCCTGTGGTCGTAGGCTTCGATCTCGTCCATGCCGACCTTGGAAAGGTATTCGATCGCGGCCTTGGTACCGAATATGCCGCCGTAGTTCTGGAGCCCGGCCTCGAACCTGTCAGGGACGGGGGCGAAATCGGCCGAACCGTAGGTGACTAGTCCGACCATGCCTCCTCCGTAGAGCCTGGGTCTCAGGCCTTCCAGCATTTCCGGTTTTCCGTAAAGGACGCCCATTCCTGAAGGTCCGAGCATCTTGTGTATGGACATGGCGTAGAAGTCCACGTCGTTGTCCTTCATGTCGACCTTCATATGGGGGGCGGCCTGTGCACCGTCGACGATGACGACCGCTCCCGCATCGTGTGCGATCTCAGCGATCTCCTTGATGGGGGTTACGCATCCGGTGACGTTGCTGCAATGGCCGATTGAGACGATCTTGGTCTTTTTCCCTACCGCTTCCTTGAACGATTCGATATCGAAGACCCCGTCCATTCCGGACCTGGACCTTTTCAGTTCGATCCCTTTGACATCCCTCATCTGCAACCAGGGGACGTGGTTGGAGTTGTGTTCGGTATCCGTGGTGACGACCCTGTCCCCTTTTTTGAGGTCGAGCCCGTAGATCACCGTGTTGAGTGCGTCGGTGGTGCTTTTGGTGAAGACGAAGTTCTCGGGGGCGTGTCCGTTGAAGAAATCGCAAAGTGCCTCACGGGTCTCATCGACCCTTATGGACACCTCGTTCGCGAGATGGTGGACGCTCCTGCCTCCGCATACAGGGTAGTCCGTGTAATATTCCGTAATGGCCTCGATGACGCTGTCTGGACGAAGTGACTGACAGGCACTGTCGAGATAGACGCCCTTGTCGTTTCTCATAGTGGGAAAATCGTTACGGATTTTGCGGAAGTCCATATCCCGGTGTATCTGATTACCGATTAAACGTTTTGCCAAAGAACGATGTCCTGATGGTCATTTTTTGTACAATGTGGCGGAATGTAACCATTTCAACCATATCTGGCTTAATATGATTAAGTACATAGGGCGGTTCAATTGCGTCTTCCGCCGGTATGGAAGATGTAAGGGTCCGGGACCAACCTCCCGGGCCTGCCTCACTGTTTTTCACGCGGTGCGTATTTCCCTGTAACGGATGCCTGTTCCAGGACATGGCCTTCTATCGCGGCCATGAGCTCGTCGTGCATGAACCCCGTCTCCAGATCAGGCACGAGATCCAACGCATACACCTTGAGGACGTAGTTGTGCACCTTGTCCGGAGGGTTCGGGCCACCGTAGAAGGAACATCTCAGACGGTCGTTCAGACGTTTGGGGTACCAGCTCGTACATCCCTGCACCAGACCGGGGACATCACGTGACGCGTTTTCGGGAAGTCCGTCGGTCATGAGTCCGGAAACCGTCCAATGGATCCATACAAACCCCTGTGGTCCGACCGCATCCGGGTCGTCGAACACCACAGCGTATGACACGGTACCTTCGGGGGCGTCGACGATCCTGAAGGGGATGGACCTTGAGAATATCCTTTCCTCGATGCTCTCTCCGCCTCTTCCACCGAACCTGTCCGCGATCCATCCGTCAACGATGGCATCGCTTTCCACTCTCATTCCCGACACAGGTTCACCTCTTGTAGAATTTACCGATGTGTTCCATGGCCACGGGATGGTTCTGTTCGGCGGCCCTTACAAGCCATTTCCCGGCCTCTTCCATGGAGTTATCCACACCTATCCCGTTGTAGTACATCAGATAGAGGTTGAACTGTGCGTCCGCAAGTCCGTTCTCCGCCGCCGCCTTGAACCATCTGAACGCCTCGGTGGCGGACTTCTTCACACCGTTCCCGCACACGTACATCGTGGCAACGTTGTTCTGTGCGTTCACATGCCCCTTCTCAGCGGCCTTGAGGCACCATTCGAACGCCTTCGAATCGGACTGTTCCAGTCCCGCACCGTCATGGTACATAGATGCAAGTATGAACATCCCTTCGGGATCGCCTTCCAAGGCTCTGAGATAGATGTCCCTCTGGGGTCCGTAGAGGCTGTCCGGAACAGTGTCGTTATCCATGTCCGAGTGATGTCCCAATCCCGATAAAACCGTTGGCATCCTCTATATCCCATGGATACCATCCCCTGTCCGATGAGATACGGAAAAACGGTCACAGCGGTCTTCTCGGACAGGCCGAACAGGTTCATCGCCCATTGCATCCTCGACGGGGAGACCGTCGTATGCCATGTAAAGAACACCGGACGCTGTGCGGAACTCCTTCTGAAGGGTGTCAAGGTGGTCCTTTCCGTATCGGACAACCCGAAAAGGTCCACTGGATACGACCTTGTCGCAGTGTACAAGGGCGATCGTCTGGTCAATATCGATTCACAGGCCCCCAACATGGTCGTCAGGGAATCGTTCGGCAGGATCATGGAGCACGACCGCCTGGTCCCAGAGTACACCTTGGGCGAATCGAGGTTCGATTTCTATGCCGAGAAAGACGACCGGAGGATCCTCGTGGAGGTCAAAGGGGTGACGAAGGAGGTCGACGGCATGGTGATGTTCCCCGATGCCCCCACCGAAAGGGGAAGGAAACACGTACGCGAGCTCACCCGTCTGGTCACCGAAGGCTACGAATGCTGGGTCGTGTTCGTCATACAGATGGGGGATGTGACCCACATGGTCCCCGACTACACCATCGATCCCCTGTTCGGGGAGGCCTGTGTCGCCGCATACGGTTCGGGGGTCAGGTTCGCGGCGTTCGACTGCGACGTACGTGAGGATGGGTTCACATTGGGAAGACCCGTACCGTTCAGTCCATACCGTCCGTGAACCCCACGGAAACGGATATATCGCAGGGAGGCTCTTGTTCGTCCGATAATATGGTTACCGCAATCGCGTACCAGTCTTCGTTCGGAGGGCATGTCCGTGCCGTCGCCGAACACATCGCATCCGCCATCGGTGCGGACGCCATCGATCTGGGAAAGGACGGTTCCCTCGACCTCTCCGGATACGACACCATGGTCTTCGGTACCGGTGTCCATGCCGGAAGGCCTTACAAGAAGGTCACCCGTTTCATCGAGGCCCATAAGGCCGAGCTCGAA
Source organism: archaeon (assembly GCA_024399195.1). Lineage (GTDB taxonomy): Archaea > Thermoplasmatota > Thermoplasmata > Methanomassiliicoccales > Methanomethylophilaceae > Methanomethylophilus. The sequence continues at coordinate 4,780 of JAKSHW010000131.1, forward strand.
AGCAAGAAGACCGTCCTGTTCGTATGTTGCATGTACAACGACGACAAAGGCGAGAGGCAGTGTAAGGCGATCGCAGGGAAGTACGGCATTTCCGAGTCCGTGTTCTTCTGTGACGATACTATCGACAAGGCCACCGGCATCCCGTCCGGAGTGTCCGGGCTCATCGAGAGGCTGAAATTATGATGATATCCTACATAATCGTGATACTTCTGGTCCTGAACACAATCTCATTCCTGTCATATGGATGGGACAAACGTAAGGCCGTGAAAGGGAAATGGAGGACCAAGGAGAGCACCCTCCTCCTGCTGGGACTGATCGCACCGTTCGGAGCCATAGGCGGAATGAGGTTCTTCCACCATAAGACGAACAAGCCCCGTTTCAAGTTGAACTGGCTTTTCCTTATTCTCCACATAGTCGCCATAGCCTATCTTGTAATAGTCTACGGTATCTAAAAGATG
>JAKSHW010000132.1 GCA_024399195.1 archaeon
CGTGGAATTGGTATTAAAAGAATAGGTTCGCCTAAATTCCATACTGCCGTTGTAGGGGTAGTATTAACTGTACTGCGTTTCTTTAAAAGCCAACAAGACCAACACCTGTACATGGTCTATGTGTCGGACCTGGAGGACAGGTATGGATAGCGACATCATGTTGCAGGAATGTTTCGGAAAGGTCGGGAAAAGCTACGGTTACACACGTGTTACCGCGGATTTCATCGACTACAATGATTTCAAGGTGACTTGGCGTGCGACAGGAAGCGGTAGGACGGAATGCCGTTCAGTCGGCTGGTCTGACCGTCCGGGCCATCCCGACCCCGGCATGCGCGTTATGCGTGTGAAGCCCGGGGGAAAAGACGGGAACATCGACGATACGATGCGTCCCCGTCAGGGACATCCGTCATGGTGAGTGGAATCGAACCGCCACAGGGTCCGTTAACCTTGAGGCCTGTTATGGAAACAGGTACATGGAAGGGGGATGCAGGGGACGCCATACCTCTGTGTCGGACGGTCATATCCCTCCCGGACCATAGGCGGCACCTAAAACGGATACAGGTCCGTTCTATCGAACCTGGTAAACCCTACGGCCCTGTCAGGGACGGCAGGATCGGAGGGCAGAGGAAAGGGACAGGAAGCGAACGCCCGTCTGTAACGGACGGGATAGGTGCTTTGCACCGCTCCGAAAGGAGGCAGACTTGTCCTGGCCGGGACGGTGTCCATGACATCGGGTAATGGAACGTACGACCGTATGGCCGAGAGGTCTTTGCGAAGGGTGTGACGAATGTGACCGTCGCACCATCCGCATCGGATCCCGAGGTCAGATCGGTGAAGAGGAACATCTCCGAAACGGTCCGCAGGTGCAGATCGTCCTCGCAGGAGGTCCTTATCGGGAACTTGGACCCGGTATTGGACCATTGGGTGGAACGGTACGGCAGGTATATGGGCCGCAGGTGTCTGAAATCTGTGGATTTCCATCTGCACCGCACCCTCTACAGGTGGGCGAGGAGGAGGCATTCCCATAAGAGCAACGAGTGGATAGTCGGAAGATATTGGAGACCCTTCAACGGTTCTACCGTGTTCGGGACTCCAGATGCGGTTCTTCTGACGGTGACCGCCCGTGCAGTACGTCTCAGGACCTTTGACGATACCGTAACGGAACGAGCCGTGTGAGGTGAAAGTCTCATGCACGGTTCCTAGAAGGGGGAGGGGAGGGACACCCCTTCCCTATTCGACAGAGAAGAGGAGGAAACATCATCCTGAAGGTCAGCGACTATCTGGCCGACGCTCCGAAAGACGTATTGGAAGACCTTGCCGATTCGGTTTTCAGATGTGTGAAGGATGTGAGGGTGGAATACGGGGACAGAATATGCAGGTGGTTGAACGATCCCCTTTTCCACAAGGACAAACAACCGTTGTATCTCCAACGTTGTACCAACATGGCCATGTCCCAACAGGGGGTCTGCAAGAACCTTCGCGACTCCTATCGTAGACTGGTGGAGTCTGGACTGGTGAAGTACGATAAAGACGTCTATCTTTCATGGAGCAGGGAACCGTACAACCGTAAGATCGGCCATTGTTCCATGCTGATGAAGGTGGTGTCCCTTTCCAGGGCCTTGGACGATGACGAGGTTCCGGACCAGGTGTTGGACTACTGTCTTTACCGCGGTCTTTGCCATGTGATGATGGATTTCGATCCTTCGGGTATAGACTACGATCTGTACGAATGTCTTGTAGACCGTTTCCCTTCGAGGGACGAGGCGGAATCATGGCTGAAGAAGCTGGATCTGCACACATGAACAAAACCGGGGTCGAAGGACCCCCGTCTTAGAATCGGAAGTGTCTCCCGACCGCTAACACACCCGGTCATCGTCCGACGATGACGCCGGCCTCGGGGTACTGACGTACGGCGGGAGTATGTGTCGGACCCCGCGTTGGCTTCCGGTCATCGCTGGCGACGACGCGTCGCTGCTACCGCAAGAGCCCTAATGAATTAGGAACAGGGCCGCTGTATGCCGTTCCGTACACATGGTGTTCATCCGATCGCACCCCTTCGTCAGAACGGTATTACGTTAAAAATCGAAGAAAGTATAATAACTTGTTGTATTGTCGTCATTTGACGATATATGTATTCGATAATTGCGATATTATCCGTCAATAGCATAATTTCCATTATTTTACGATATTCGTAGATTTCCTTTCGAGATTCGTATACATACTTCGATTTTCGAATACTTTTATTAAACATGAGCCAATACGCCAATTATGCAGGAATTCTTCAACCCTCAGTCAATGGCCATCATCGGTGCATCAAACGATGAGACTAAACTCGGCGGTATGCTCGTTAAAAACATGCTCACCGCAGGATTCAAGGGCGAACTCTATCCCATCAACCCCAAAGGCGGAGAGATCATGGGTCTCAAGGCCTACACCAACGTCACCGAGGTCAAGAAGCCCATCGACGTTGCAGTGGTCGCCGTCAAGAACGTATTCGTACTCCAGGCCGTCAAGGACTGTGCCGCAGCAGGAATCAAGTACATGAGCATCCTGACCGCGGGATTCAAAGAGGACAGTCAGGAAGGAGCCGCAATGGAGAGGGAGATCCTCGAAGAGGCTAGGAAAAACGGAATCCGCATCGCCGGACCTAACTGCTTCGGTGGAATGAACGTCATCAACGGTGTCAACTACACCTTCTCGCACCTTCTCCCCAGCCCTGGAAACATCTCCATTATGTCTCAGTCCGGAGCCGTAGGTTCCTCTATTCTCGACTGGTCCTGTTCCAGCGGAGTCGGTCTCGCCAACTTCATCACCTTCGGTAACAAATGTGACGTCGACGAAGCGGAGATCATCACCTACTACTCCAAAGACCCCCAGACCAAGGTCATCGGTATCTACTGTGAGGGTATCAGCGACGGAGAGGCTTTCATCAACGCCGTCCAGAACATGCCCGTCAAGAAACCCATCGTCATGTTCAAGTCCGGAAAGACCGCCGCCGGTTCCAAGGCAGCTTCTTCCCACACCGGATCCATCGCAGGTTCCGATGCGGTCAACAACGTCATCTTCAAGAAGCTCAACATCCACAGGGCCTTCGACCTTGAGGAGTTCTTCGACGCTCTGCTCGTGTTCTCCACCTGCAGCCCCATGAAGAAAGACCACATCGCGATCATCACCAACGCCGGTGGTCTCGGTGTCATGTCCGCAGATGCCGCATACAACGCACAGTTCGCACACGCCGCCCACCTCGCTCCCAAGACCATCGAGAACATCAAGAAAGGTCTGCCCAAGGTAGCAGGTATCACCAACCCCATCGACATCAGGGGAGATGCGGCCGCCAACGACTTCAAGATCGCCATCGAGGAGGTCATCAAGGACCCCGAGGTCGGTGGACTCGTCATCATGGGATCCCCTCTTGACACCGCAGACCTTACCGCCGTCGCAAAGCTCCTTGTCGAGATCATGGACGACATCCCCTACCCCACCACCGTCTGTTTCGCAGGCGGTTCCAAGTGTAACGAGGCCATCGAGATCCTCAGGGCAGGAAAGTTCCCCGCATACCCCACCCCCGACAGAGCGGTACGTGCACTCGACATCCTCAGGAAATACAACAGCAACCTCGAGAAGAAGATCAAACCCCTCGACCTTCCTACCAACCTCGAAGGACGTGCAAAGGTCAAGCAGATCATCGACATCGCCTACAGGGAGTACCGCAACACCCTGACCGAGTCCGAGGGTAAGCTCATCTTCAACGCATACGGAATCCCCATACCCGGTGAGGCCCTTGTCAACTCCGAGAAGGACGCCGCAGAGGCCTGCAACAGGATCGGATACCCTGTCGTCATGAAGATCGTCTCCCCTGACATCCAGCACAAGACCGATGTCGGTGGAGTTATCGTCGGTGTAAAGGACGAGGCCGCCGCAAGGGCAGGATTCAACCAGATCATGGAGTCCTGTAAGACCAAGAAACCCGAGGCAAGGCTCGACGGTGTCTCCATCCAGCAGATGGTCTCCGGTCAGGAGGTCATCCTCTCCATGATGAGGGATGCACAGTTCGGTCCCGTCGTCTCCTTCGGTCTCGGAGGAATCTACGTCGAGATCCTCAGGGAGATCTCCCAGAAGCATGTCCCCATGAGCGAGGACGAGCTCAAGGAGATGATCACCTCCACCAAGGCCTACAAGCTCCTCTCCGGTGCACGTGGACTTCCCAAGTGCGACATCGATGCCATCGAGGACGTCATCAAGAAGATCATCCTCATCTCCATCGAGAACCCCGAGATCACCGAGCTCGAGATCAACCCTGTCATCGTCGGCAAGGAAGGTCAGGGCTGCTGGGCAGTAGACTGTCTCTGCGTCCTCAAGAAGGAAGAGTAAACCTTACAATAAACGGGGAAAGGGCTTCGGCCCACCCCAACTTCTTCTGTTTTATCGGTTCGAACATCGTTTTCGGGCTTGGGTATTCACCTGAAAAATCGGAAAAAGGGTTACGGACCCTGTACGTTATGCCCAGGGTCCGTGCAATATGCGGTTTTACTGGTTGTTGATGGGTTTCAGGGTGACACCGGTCTGTCCCTGGTAGTGTCCGCTTCTTTTCGCATAGCTCTTCTCTGATGCGGAGCTCATGGTGTGGAAGACGAGCTGGCAGTACCTCTCTCCGATGGGGATCTCCAGTTCGCTGTCGGAACTGTTGTATGAACCGAGGGTGAGTGTCCCTTCGAATCCTGCATCGACCATTCCGAACGCGGCGATGGTACCTTTCCTTATCCACGAGGTCCTGAGCCAAAGGTTTCCGCAGACATCGTCGGCCATCCTGACCCTTTCGATGGTGGATACGAAGAACATGGTGTGGGGAGGGATCCTGACGGTACCTTCCTCCTTTCCGTGCACTACCCCGTTCACGGAGATCTCCGCAACACGGAGGTCGTATCCGTTGGGTGTGAGGCTTTTCTCGTTGTAGTCGCTGATTCCGATACGTCCGCTTTCGATCCCGAAAAGGATGTCCCTGTCTGAAAGAACGGTCATGTGCGAGGGATGGTGTCTTGACTATTGTATTTGTCGTTGGAAGGCATTCTCTGCAAAACGGAATAATATGGGAGTGCTTTCCACGGATAAC
>JAKSHW010000133.1 GCA_024399195.1 archaeon
GGGCTCTACAAGAAGTACTTCCCCCAGGGAGCAGGCAGCATCTTCACCTTCGACCTCAAAGGAACCAAAGAACAGGCACAGAAGTTCACCGAGTCCCTGACCTTGTTCAGCCTCCTTGCCAACGTGGCCGATGAGAAATCCCTGATCATCCACCCTGCCAGCACCACCCACTCACAGCTCACCGAAGAGGAACTGAGGAAGGTACACATCAGCCCCACCACCATCAGGCTCTCCATCGGTGCCGAGAACATCAACGACCTGATCGCGGACCTGGAGGAGGGATTCGAGAAGATCTGAGGCTAAAAACACCGCAAGTCCCATGTCTCTGTACGGGACCGCCCCGGGATCGAATAGGTTCCCGGGGCCGGATACCCGTTTCCGGTTTTTCCATCGTCCAGATGTTTCCGGACAGAATATGTCCCGTTTTCTCAGGACACGACCATCAACAGCGTTCCGACGGTTATCGCGACCAGTCCCGCGAACGCCTTCTTCGACAGCCTCTCCTTCAGAACGAGACAGGAGAACGCCACGGTGACGAGTATACTCAGTTTATCTATAGGGATCACAAGGCTCGCAGGTCCTTCCTGGAGGGCCCTGTAGAAACAGAGCCACGCTGCAACGGTGGCCACTCCCGAGAGCACGATGAACCTGAGATCGCGTCTGTCGATGTCACGTACCTTTCCGGACTTCCCGGACACGGCGACGACCACCCATGCCATGATAAGGACGACGATGGTCCTGATGGCGGTACCGAGATTGGAGTCGATATCGGTTATGCCGACTTTCGCCAACAAGGCCTGAGAGGTGGCGAACACCGCGGAACCCAATGCGAAGAACAACCAGCTTTTCCTACGGTCGGACAAGGATGCAGCATCCTTCCTCTCGATCATCATGAACGTACCGACCATCATGATGACCACACCTATCGCCATGACCCCCGTGACGGACTCCCCTAAAAGGACGAACGCGAGTATGATCGTGAGGAACGTACTTGATTTGTCTATCGGGACGACCTTGTTGACGTCACCGATCTTCAGGGCATGGAAATAGCACAGCCACGAGGCACCCGTGGAAAGTCCCGACAGTACAAGGAACACGAGGGACTCCGTATCGATGTCGTATATGCCCGCCCAGGTGCCTGTAACAGCGACCATCATCCATGCGAACACGAGAACGACCACGGTCCTTACAGCCGTGGCGAGGTTGGAATCGGTGTTCCTTACCCCTATCTTTGCCAGAATAGACGTCAATCCTGCGAACAAAGCGGAACCGACAGCGAATATCATCCACACGGAATCTCCGATGATGGATTGTTATATACGTCTAATCTCACTCTCTCGGTATATATGGACGTATCGATACACCCGTGATGAAAACAGGTGTCATCGTCTACGGTCAGCATGCATCTTCAGTGAAAGAAAAGGAACTCGCGGAGAAGTGTGCGGAACATCTGAGGTCCAAAGGAAGGAAGAACGTACGCATAGGGTTCTACCACGGGGACCCTGCCGTGGACGCTGTTCTTTATGATATGTTCAAGGAAGGCATAGACACCTTCGTGTTCCTGCCGCTGGCGATAGCCGAGGGCAGGTCCACCATATGGCTGATGCCCGCCAAAGTACATCTTCCCGACAACTGCGGATCGTGGGCGATAATAGACGACAAAGATATCGCCACCCGTTTCGCCACCGCGTTGGGACGCGACCCCCGTATGGCCGAGACACTGTGTGGGAAGATGGGCACCCCCGACGACAGGACAGGTATACTTATGCTCTCCTACGGGTCCGAGCTCTCCCAGTCGTCCAAGACCGCGGAGTACTATGCGGAGAAGCTCCGCGGGGCCGGATGGAAGGTGGAATGCGGATACAGCAGGTACGGCACCCCCGTGGAGGAGGCCATAGGCAGGCTCGTGGATTCCGGCGTCTCCGGGATCCGTGCCATCCCCCTTTTCATATCCTTCGACGGAGTATCCGTAGAACCTGTCAGGAAGAAGCTCGAAGACGCACCTGTGGAAGTGACTTTGGAACCCCCCGTGTCGGAAATGGACGTATTCCTCGATATCCTCGATTCCAAGGTGCCCGAGGACTGGTGATTGTCACACGCAATCGGGATTAGAACATATCAAGTATGATTTAATAATAGGATTGTGTTACTGGGCCAATGAGCCAAAACGAGTACATTGACATGGACCCTGAGACTTTCAGAAGCTTCTGCAGACAGGTCTACGGACACGAGATCTGGATCGGAGACGTCGTCCGCGAGAACGGAGAGATCTACACCTACGGACTCTACGGACACAAGATGGTCCCCGACAAACCCATGCCCACCGACTATGCCAATGTCCTCCTCTATGACGACGACGGACGTGCACCCAACCCCTACAGGGAGATCATCAAGGAACCCCACGGCTGGAAGTTCAGCTTCGAGGACAAGGGCGCAGACGTCTACACCCTCTATGTGGACTCCAACTCCGTATGGGTCACCGACGAGGAAGGATGGCACCGCGGTGTCAAACGCGACTTCTCCTCCGTGAAATACTCCGGTGCGTTCAACATGGTCGCCAAGAGGATCATCTCCAAAGACGGAAAGAACCCTGGGAACGTCATGCACGCCACCCTCGAGATCATGCCCGAGGAGGCAGGCCTCACCGTAGGAAAGGACGCCAAGCTCACCGTCCTCTACGAGGGTGCACCCCTGAAGAACGTCAAGGTCATCTGCTTCTGCCACGCGACCGAGGCCATCGACATTCTCACCACCGACGAGAACGGCGTGCTCACCTACCCCGTGAAGGAGAAGGGAGACTACGTCTTCATCGCCAAATACACCGATGTCAACAAGAAGGTGGACGACGAGTTCGACGAGACCGGCTTCACCACCACCCTCACCTTGGAGACATACTGAATGCTGAAGATCATCTCCACCGGCAAGGGAGGAGTGGGGAAGACCACCACCATCTCCACCCTCGCCACGATGATGGCCCGTTCCGGGAAGAAGGTGCTCGTATTCGACACCGATCCCAGCATGAACCTCGCCATGACCCTCGGTCTCCCTTATCTGGAGGTTCCCACGATCACCGAGGACAAGGCCGAGATCAACGAGGAGCTCGACGAACTCGAGGATGGAGAGGCCCTCGCGGTCGGAAAGAACATCATCGAGAACCATTCACAGATCAACCGTGACGGGATACGCATCATCGTCATGGGCGCCATCCCCGAGGAAGGCAACGGATGCCTGTGCTCCGCCATCGCCATCGTCAAGATCCTCCTGAACTACGTGGACTCCCCCGACTGCCCCGAGAAGTACGACGTCGCGTTGGTGGACTCCCAGGCGGGCCCCGAGATCCTCGGAAGGGGTCTTGCGAAGGACTTCGACTGCAACCTCGTCCTCACCGAGCCCACCCCCAAGTCCGCGGAGGTCTCCAGGCAGGTCGTCAGCCTCGCCAAGAACCTCGGCGTCAGGAACAGCCTCCTCATCGTGAACAAGTCCGAGAAGGAGAGCGACATCCCCAAGGTAGCGGGTCTCGTAGGGCTTCCCGAGGAGAACGCGGTACGTGTAAGGTACGACCACAGCGTCATCGACGCGGACTGGAACAACGAGTGCCTTCTCGACGCCTATCCCGAGTGCGATGCCGTAAAGGACATCGGAAACATCAAAGACAGAATCGAAAAACTGAAGGTTTGAACCATGTGCGAGTTCACTGTTTATCTCAACGGACGTGAGGACACCGACATCGTCGCCACCAACGTCATCAAGGCAAAGGTCAAGGCGGAGTACATCTCCCTCCTCGACAGCGCAGGAAAATCCTACCGTGTGGAGAACGCGGAGATCGTCACCGTCGATTCCATCATGGCGGAGATGCATCTCAAGACAAGGGAGTGAACGACATGGTGAAAAAAGAACGTCTAGAAGACTACGTGACCACCATCCCCGACTTCCCCAAGGAAGGCATCATGTTCAGGGACATCACCACCGTCATCGAGGACCCTGACGGGTTCAAGATGGCCGTCGACGGACTTGTGGACATGTTCGACCGCGAGGTGTTCGACGTCGTCGTCAGCACCGAGGCGAGGGGATTCATCTTCGGAGCCCCCGTCGCCCACGCCCTCCGCAAGGGACTCGTCCTCGCACGCAAGAAGGGAAAGCTCCCCAGGGAGACCGTCTCCGAGACCTACGCCCTCGAGTACGGAGAGGCAACCCTCGAGATCCACAAGGACGCCATCAAGCCCGGCATGAAGGTCGTCATCATCGACGATCTCCTAGCCACCGGCGGAACCGTGGATGCGGTCGTCAAGATGGTCGAGAAGCTCGGAGGAACCGTCATCAGGATCGGTTTCGTCATCGAGCTCGAAGGCTTCAAGGCAAGGAAGACCGTCCTCAGGAACTATCCCACCGAGAGCCTCATATCCTATCCCGGAAACTGAAACACCATAACGGTCCCGAGCATCGCCGAAACCCTCGGGACCGGATAGCTTTTCCAAATACTGGCACTTGTCGGACTAACTACAAATACGACCATGGAATGACAAACCGCACAATGTATGCACTTTCATCCATCGCATGGTTGGTCCTGGGAGGTTTCCTGGAACCGGTATGGCTTATCGCATTGAAGAAGTCCGATAATTTCAAGAACATACCCTATGCGATAGTCGCCGTGGCGGTGATGATAGCGAGCCCCTGCTGTGTGGCCATGGCGATGGACACCATACCCATGGGTATCGCATATGCGGTATGGACAGGGATGGGAGCTGTATTCGCCATCTGTTCCAGCATACTCCTGATGAAGGAGAAGATCACCCGTATGACCTTGATGTACGCCGCCATGATCATGATCGGTGCGATAGGTCTCGCGGCCCTCGGAGGTGAGTGACACGAATCCTTGGATCTACGTCATATGCGGAGGTGCGTTCGAGACCGTATGGGCCTCCTGTCTGAAGGAGTCCAACCAGTTCACCGAACCGATATGGCTTATACCTATGCTGGTCGCCTTGGCCATAAGCACCGTCCTTTTGAACAAGGGGCTCAATGCGAAGCTGCCCTCGGGGTCCGCTTACTCCGTGTGGGTGGGAATAGGTGCGGTCGGAAGCCT
>JAKSHW010000134.1 GCA_024399195.1 archaeon
TGACAAACCTGGGAAAAGAGTCCGAAACCGTAGAGTTCAAAGAAGATATCGCCCAAATGGACAAAGGCATCAGAACACTGTCCGCAATGCTCAACCGCCGTCACCACGGGACGGTCTATTTCGGTGTCAATGATTCGGGCGAGGTTATAGGAATGGACATAGGCGATTCCACCTTGGAAAAATTCCGTAATGCCATACGTACGGACATCGTTCCACATATTATCCCCGATATCAGAAAAATGGTTTCGGACGATGGGAAGGAATATATCTCGATTTCAGTGACAGGCCACGCAGTACCTTATTCATATAAAGACAGATATTTTATCAGAAACATATCTTCAGACGAAAGTGCAGGCCCGGACATAGTGGCCCAACTAGTGCTGTCCCGCGGAATGGACCCCCTACGTGATATGGCCTCGGACGACCAAAAGCTCTCCTTCGAATACCTATTCACGGCATTGGCATCCCATGGACACCACCCTCGTGACGACCCTAACTACTACCGCAGTATAGGGCTGTTTGACGACCTGGATCATTTCAACCTGAACGCATACCTTCTTTCCGATCAGAACAGTATACCTATGCAGATAGTCGAGTTCAAAGGTACCGATCGCGGAGAGATCAGTAAAAGAACCGATTTCGGAAAAGGCAGCCTAATAAAATCGATGGAAGCCATACACGACCACATCGCAGGATTGATGGAAACTGTGGTGAACACAGACACCCTTGAACGTACCGAAAAGAGTCTTTTCGACCTTGGAGCGTTCAGGGAGGCCTGGATCAACGCATGCGTTCATAACGCCTGGAGGTCCTTCACACCACCTTCGGTACTTGTATTCGAGAACCGCATGGAAGTGATCTCATATGGAAAAATCCCATTCCCATTATCAAATGAAGAATTCTTCACCGGAGACAGTCGTCCTGTGAACCAGGGACTATTCTCCGTTTTCGCTAAATTGAACAAGATTGAACAGAGTGGTCATGGGGTACCACGTATCGTAAAAGCATACGGCCGTGAAGCGTTCCATATAACTGACAGTGGTCTGAAAGTCACACTTCCGTTCGCCTTTGTACCACGTTTCGTCACATTACGCAAAATCGCAGAGGAGACCATATCACATCTGAAGCCCGACGAGACGTCCGTCCTGAGATTTCTGAGAGATAATCCCAAAGCGAAACTGTCAGAAGTATCGGAACATACGGGAATGACGTTGTCCTCCGTCAAAAAGACCGTAACGGTACTGAAGAACAAGGGGATACTTACAAACGAGGGGACGAACAGAAACAGTCTGTGGGTCGTGAAATGACATAGGCCCTATGCAGGACATGGTAAGGACATGGTAAGGACATGACATCGACCGTCCGATATACCATACAGTTCGTTCGACGACGGCATAAGTTCCTATCTACGGTCCACGGACCCCTTGGTCCATAGGGGCCGCGGACAGCCCCTATTACATATTATATAGAAGGGAACGACCGCTTTTCCGGCATACGTCGTTCCACTGGGCCGATAAACCATAGATGACCGCATTTTATCCCATCCAATATACAAAATTATACACATAAGATTATTAATCCAGTACAGATATTGACAGTCAGACGTAATGTCCAAGTGATTTAATGAAGAACGTACACATTATCGCGATCATCGCCGTTGCTGTGATCGTCGTCGCAGGAGCGGCATTCTTCCTCCTGAACAACGATTCCAAGAGCGACGACTCCGGTGATAAGGAGATCACCACTCCCATCACCGACGATCCCGCCCGCGAGACCGCCGTCGGCGGCGGAAGGCTGTGGATCCTCGGAAACGCAAACATGGACGATGTCCTTGATGAGAAGGACGTCGAGTACATCCAGAAGATCATCGACGGCAAGGCCAACGAGATCCTCCTCGACACCAAGCTCTCCGAGTGGGCACAGGTCGGACGCATGGCCGACGCCAACAACGACGGAAAGGTCAGCCAGGCCGACATCGACAAGGTCAAGAGCATCATCGCCGCCACCAAGAACTCCCCCAAACAGGAGCTCTACTACGTCGATGTGGACGGTGCGGTCAACATGATGCACTACCCCGCCAAGACCGTCGTCTCCACCTACGAGCAGAACACCAAGCAGCTCGTCACCCTCGATGCCATGAAGATGTGCATCGGTGTCGACGAGGCGTCCTCCAAACTGGTGTACACCAACGGTCAGTTCACCGACAACTTCCTCATCTCCTCCTCCACCCGTTTCGACCCCGAGGCCACCGTCATCATGGGCGCAAAACCCGACATGGTCGTCACCGGTACCAGGCAGCACTACTGCAACGAGCTCGAGAAGGCCCTTCCCGCAGGCAGGATCAACATGGACGTCGTCAGGATCTCCTCCTGGGAGGACGACAACGTCCTCGTCGGAACCCTCACCCTCGGTTTCATGCTCGGACTGACCGAGAAGGCCACCGAGTACGTCAAGTGGTGCGACGCCATCCTCGACACCATCGAGGAGAAGACCTCCACCCTCTCCAAAGACGAGAAGGTCAAGGTCCTCGTCCCCCGCGGACAGTACGACAACTGGAACACCACCTTCAACGGCCCCAGGTCCGGAAAGTACGAGACCTCCGTCGCCGCAGGTGCCTACAACCTCATCGTCGAGAACCTCACCTCCACCAGCACCAACGTCGTCGTCAACGAGGAGTGGGTCAAGGGACTCGGAAACAGGCTCGACATGATCGTCTCCATCGTCTACGGAAGCTTCGACAACGCATCCTTCAAGGGATACACCAACGCCGAGTACCTCGAGATGACCAAGGAGTACTACAAGGACTTCACCGAGGCCTACGGAACCCAGATCCACGTCCTCGACAACATCGTCGGACAGGGTACCACCTACATCGTCGGTGTCATCTACATGGCCAAGTGGTTCTACCCCGAGCTCTTCTCCGAGTTCGACGCCGACAAGCTCTTCCAGGAGTTCATCGACAAGTTCATGCCCGGATACGAGTTCAACGTCGCGGAGAACTCCGCGGTCATCGCCATCTGAAACCCCAATGTCCCGAAGGGAGGGAACACCCTCCCCGAAGGATCCTTTTTTACAATACCACCGAGGCCGATAGAATGTCCGGAATACTCGAATGGCTCAATTCCGATACCGGCGGCGGGAAGAAGAGGGAGAAGGCTGCACTGGACGCCATAGAACAGACCGAGGACCTCTATTCCAGATGGGACGACGGTGTCGACGAGGGGGAAAGGTCCCTTGACGTCCAATACCGTGTAGGTATCCTCCGCAGGCTCGCCTTCATCGCCGCATGCGTGCTGATCATGTTCGTCTCCGCGGGTTTCATCATCACCCAGGAGGACGGATACTCCATAGACTACTTCCACGTGTACGAGGTGCTTTTCAACCACATCCTGCACGGCGCCCCCGACCCCAACGTGGAGGGTTGGGACGCCTACTTCGACGACTACGTCGTATGGGAGCTCCGCTTCCCCAGGATCGCGGTCGGTATCGTGGCCGGTTTCGGCCTCGCCGTGGCCGGTGCCGTGATGCAGAGCACCATGAAGAACCCCATGGCCGACTCCTACACCACCGGAGTGTCCGCGGGTGCGGCCTTCGGTGCCGCCCTCGCCATAGTCCTCGACGTCAGCGTCTTCGGCAGCGACCTGAACCTGCTGGTCCTGGCGTTCGTGTTCTCCCTGATCCCCACGATGCTGATCATGTTCATCTCCAGGTTCAGGAAGATGTCCGCGACCAGCATGATCCTCATCGGAATGGCGATCATGTACATCTTCAGCGCATGCACCACCGCGTTGAAGCTGTGGGCGGAACCCGATGCACTGTCGTCCCTCTACAGATGGCAGGTCGGTTCCCTGAACAACACCCTGTGGTCCGACTTCCCCCTGATGTTCATCGTGACCGTAATAGGCACCGTGCTGATCATGTTCCTGTCGAACAGGATCAACATCCTGTCCTCCGGGGACGAGGGTGCGAAGTCCCTCGGTATAGACGCGGGGAAACTGCGTGTGGTCTGCCTGGTGACCGTGTCGCTGGTGACGGCCTCCATCGTGAGCTACGTCGGTACCATCGGTTTCGTGGGTCTCGTGGCGCCCCATATCGCGAGGCTGTTCGTCGGTTCCGACAACAGGTACCTCATCCCCGCGGGCGCCGCGTTCGGTGCCATGCTGATGATCATCTCCGACTACCTGGGACGTACCGTACTGTCCCCCGCGGTGCTGGAGGTCGGTGTCGTGACCGCCTTCATCGGAGGACCCATGTTCCTGTGGCTCATCGTACGTCAGCGTAAGGAGGTGTGGACCTGAAGATAGAGATCAAGGGCATGGACTTCTCCTACGGCGACAGGAAGATCCTCTCCGGGATCGACCTGACCATAGACGAACCGGGGCTTGTGTGCATAGTCGGTCCGAACGGAGTGGGCAAGTCCACCCTCGTGAAATGCATGCTGGGGATCCACAGACCCACTTCGGGGACCGTATGCATCGATGATGTCGACATATCGGGGATGACCCTCAAGGACCTGTCGAAGGTCATGGGTTTCGTCCCGGTCACCTCCAACGAGGTGTTCGCCATGTCCGTCCTGGACACGGTGATGATGGGGAGGTTCCCCCATCAGAAGACCGGTGTGCCGTCGTCGTTGGACTGGAAGATCGTCAAGCGTTCGATGAACATGATGGACGTGCGCCATCTCGCGATGCAGAACTTCAACGAACTGTCCGCGGGACAGCACCAGAAGGTAGCGGTCACCAAGGGTCTGGCCCAGACCCCCAGGATACTGGTGCTGGACGAACCCACGTCGAACCTGGACGCGAGGCACCAGCTGCAGGTCACTGAGACCCTGAGGGACATCGCACACGAGGTGGGGATGACCGTCATCATGGTCAGCCACGACCTGAACCTCTCGTCCATGTACGCCGACAAGGTCGTCATCATGGACAAGCCCGGGATCGTCCGCCAGGTGGGGACCCCTGTGGAGGTCTTCACCAAGGAGACGATCTCGCAGGTCTACGGCGTGGAATGCGAGGTCATAGACCACAAGGGAAGACCCCATATCATATTGGAAAGGGCGCTTTCCGATTGAAA
>JAKSHW010000135.1 GCA_024399195.1 archaeon
ATCCGATACGGAAGGACTCTCCGAGTTCTCCGAACCGTTGATAATGGACACGTACGCCCATCTCGAACGTTCGTTGGTCGTAAACTTCTACAAAGACAACCTCCTCCCCCATAGGATCAAGGCACTTATGTCGGAAGGACATCGTTACGCATATATCCTCTTCGACGGAGAAAGGGCGGGATTCCTGTCGTACTATCTGGAGGAAGAGACATTCTTCATAGACAAACTGTACCTCAGAACGGCTTTCCAGAGGAAAGGGATCGGCACCGCCACCATAGACGCCCTTGTCCGGATGGCAAAAGACGAAGGTTGCATAAAAGTGGAGCTCGTCGCCAACGAAACCAACACCCCTGCGATAAACCTTTACACAAAGATGGGGTTCGTGGTCACGGAACATGTGAAAAGATACTGTTCCCCCACCATGAACATGGTGAAGACCCTGCACTGACCCCTTTTACCAGAATCGGGGACCATTGACCATCCGGGGAAGACGGTCGCTTCCCCGGACGGCGGTTCCCATAGCAATCAATAATCCATATTCTCCGCGATGTACTTCGACACCGCCGCACCGATCATGTTGTCACCCAGCTGGGAGTAATGGAGGTCGTCACGGCACATCATGCCGTTTTCGACGGTGAACGTGTGCGAGACCGTGGTGGCGATGTGGATGTCGTCATATTTCTCGGCAAGCTCGATCTGGGCTGCCATGGAGTTGGTGGAGAACGTCTGCTGCCTCACGAGGGAGATGTAGCACTGTTTCGGGGTGTAGTCGGAATCCTCGCAGAACGTGTGGAGCAGGTCCTGTCCGGTGATCCAACGGTAGGATGCGAGGAACTCGCTCATGTACTTCTCCTTGGAGATCTCCACTCCCGACGAGGTATGGCTGGTCTCTCCCTGGATCCAAAGGTATCCGAGCACGTTCACATCGAACAGGTCCTTGTCGATGGCCGCCATGGCGTCGTTGTAGACGGATTTCATGGAGACGGTCAGACGGTCGACGCCGTAGGTCGGATTGAACCAGGGGATGGACCTTCCGCCCCATCCGGTGTTGATGACGTACATCTTGTGTCCGGTCTCCGAATACCATCCTGCGGCGAGGGAGGGTTCGATGTTACCTACCACCAACGCCCCGTAGGAGTTCACCATGGGAAGCATGGAGTAGAGCGAGGGGTCCGCATCGTTGTAGTACCTCTCGGAGTCCACCACGTAGTCGTGGGTACCGTAGTAGTACGCGGTACCGATCACAGGCACGGTGGCCAGGGAGGGGTCCTCACGGAAATAGGCCGCGTTGGACTGTCCGGTGATCATGATCACATCGAGGGCGGCCTTACCGACCTCCACAGGCATACGGGAACCGTCCGCGAAGAGGACGGACCCTGAACCGACGGAGACCGCATGGAGATACTGCTTCTTGCCGACCCATACGAGTTCGATGGAACCTTCCACGGTGTCCACGGGATCGTCCTCGGACACGGCGACGTAGTCGTCGTAGGACATACCGATGCCGGGCCTCGGCATCTTCTCCACATCACCGGTGACGACGATCTCGACCCCGCCTTCGGGCATGACGAACGAATACACGCCCTTGACCGCGGTCAGAAGGGTCCCGTCGATCCTCACCTGCAGGTTCTCCACGGAATAGGTGTCTTCCACACCCACCTTGAAGTTGACGATAGAACCTATGTCTGCCAAGGTAGGCAGGGTCGTGTACAGATGGTCCTCGACGACCGATACGACGGGATGTCTGAACTTGCTCGCGACCTCGCAGAAGACCTTGTCGGCACCTTCGAACGTCTTCCCTGCGAGATTGGCGGGAGTGACCTTCAGAACGCTCTTCCCGTCCGTGAACGTGTATCCCAGGAGGGCCAAAGGACTGACGGTCTCGAGACCCGCACCGAAGACTATCTTCGAGAGCATGGGACAACCCCTGAGGCAGTTGGCGTCGAGTCTGGAAACCGAGTCGGCCAGTACGACGTCCTTGAGGTAGGGGAAGGTGTAGAACGTATAGCTGGTAAGGGCGGTGACCCCCTCCTCGACGACCACGTGCTCCACCATGCCCCTGATCTGGTACCAGGGGGTGTACAGTACGCTGGTGTAGCTGCTGGTGGTGCCCTGTCCCGCGAAATAGAGGGTGTCGGTGGCACGGTCGAGGGTCCACGTGACCCCCAGGGAACGTCCGCTGACCTTCACCATCTCCAGGACCCCGTCCTTGCCGACGAACTCCCTGTTCACGAGGTTCCATGTCCTGATCTGCAGTTTCTCCCCGCGGTCTGTCAGCTCCATCCCGTCAAGGGACCTCAAAGCGAGCTCCTTGAGACCGGAACCTACGACCAGATGCTCCAGAGAGGAGGTGACGATGCAGGTCTCGCCCAGTGCGACCAGCGAATCGGGAAGGACCACTTCTGCAAGACTACTGTATTTGTACGCAGCGTAATCCCCGAGATAGGTAATGCCCTCCCCGACCTCCAGGTTGACGATGTACGAACGGAACTGGTACCAGGGGGTGGACTTCGCGGACCAGTCATAGGTGGGGCCGGTACCGGCGATCTTCAACGTGCCCGTCGAATAGTCCAACGTCCAGGACGCATTGTCTCCCGCGACCCCGGACACCGACACGGCCGCATAGAGCTCCATGTCGTTGAACACCTTCGTCTTGGACGACCAGACCGCGGTGTGCTCGGGGTCCTTGAAGTATTTGTAGGGTTCGCGCGGAGGGTCGATAGTCGAACCGCGTGCCACGTCCAGGACCACGGTCTCGCCGTCGTCGTAATGGATGGTGACCGTACGGATCTCGTCGACCCTGAACATCGCCACGAAACGCAGGTCCCCATCGACGACCATGCCTTCGGTGTACCCGGCCCATCCCTCGAATGTGTACACCTTCCCGTCGGAGGGTTTCTTGGTAGGGACCAGGGGGATGTCCAGAACCTCCCCGGCACGTACCTTCATGACCAGGTCTATACCGTCGATCTCGTAGACGACGGTGTACTCCTGGACCTCCTCGGCGGCCGCGGCGGGGCAGACGCAGAGGGCGAACACGGCCAGGACGGCCAACGGTATCAGCGTTTTAATGGGGGACATCTTCGTTCACACGCGTTTCCGAGGGGTTTTCCTCACGGATTCCTCGTTATAATAGGGTGTCATTGGTCGAACTGGTACTTAAGACTTCGACCCCCGGAGGGCCTGTCTGTGACACAATTAAATTTAGTCATGCCTAAATTTAAATACAGCCACGGAGATGCATGTCGCAGAGGGAAGAATGCCCATAACACGCCGATACAGCGGCATGGACAGCCCCCTCCGACCGGCGGCGTGCCGCGATTCACCCGCACGGTCTTTCCCGGTTCCGAATACAAACCGCAGATCGGATCCATAGTGCCTCCAGGAACCGGGTATTTTTTTCTACCTGCCGCCCATACCGGACAGGGATGTTAGACGTAGACCGTCCCCCGGTCCTGGACGACGACCTTGTCGGACTGTACGAGGAGACCTTCCCGGAAGAGGAGAAGATACCGTTGGAGAACCTCTACCGCACCGTCGGAAAGGGCGGAAGGTTCATGGTGTTCTCGGACTCCGGACGGAAGGTGGGTTTCTGCTTCCTCTACGAGGGCCGCGAAGCGGTCTTCCTCGTGTACCTGGCAACGTTCCCCTCGATGAGGAACAAGGCGTACGGGGCGGAGATCCTTGACATCGTCCGCAACGAAGAGGGAGGACGCACGGTCTTCCTGGTCCTGGAGCCCGTGAAAGGCGATGCCGGGGACGCCATGAGAGTGCGTAGGAAGGGTTTCTACCTCCGCAACGGGGGTCACGACACCGGCGGAAGGCTCCTGTCCGACGAGGTATGGTTCGATTCCATATACTTCGGGAAAAGGATCGCCATAGGGTCCCTGCAGGCGACGGTCTTCGAATACGAAAGGATACACAGAGGTCTTTGAAATGGTTCTCGAAAGCATACAGGTCACCAAGGGCAGCGAAGAAGAGAAACTCTGCGGAGAGGTGTACGACGCCTCGTTCCCCAGAGGCAAGAAGGAGCCTTTCGCATGCCTGTGCGGAATGGCGTACGCGGGCAAGGCGGACCTTGTCGGATACCGTGACGGAGAGACCTTCGTAGGAATGTCATTCTGTTATGGACATGGCGATGCGACCTATCTCATGTACCTCGCGGTCAGGGAGGACCTCCGCGGGAACGGTTGTGGAGAGGCTATCCTCGAGATTATCAAAGACAGATACGAAGGACCCATCGTCCTCCGTGTCGAGGCCCCTGCGGTGGATGCCAGGCTCCTGTCCACACCCTACCGCAGGATGGGATGGTTCGTGGAGAACGGCTTCGTGGACAGCGACCGCAAGGTGATCTACCTCGGTACGAACTACGAACTCCTGTGCAGGGGAGAATGCCCGGACAACACCACCGTGCAGAACACGTTCAAGACGTTCCAGAGGTCCTGCATGAGGGTCTCCAAACTCTGAAAACGGCTGTAAAAATGATAATGACAAATTTGATTTTACAAAAAACGACTTTCCGAGGGTCGGATGGACAAGGATGTCCGACCCGTTTTCTCACTTTCGGTCACTTTCGGTGACCTCCCCCGCCCAACCTTAAATACCCCCGGAACGTACGGAGACATAAGGGTATGGGGCCCTACGGACATCGGGACATGACGTCTGTCCCGGGATGTTTGTAGGGGACGACCGGTATCCTGAAGTCCTTCGGACGGGAAGACCCGCCTGGGACGTGATTGATTGTAAAAGGTCCCAGGCGGGCTTCGGGGATACAGGTCCCCGGAAGAACGGGGAAGGTCCGACAGACACCCCGAGATACGAAGACGATCCCATCCATTGGGCGGGTGCTTCACGTCTCCATTCCCGGAACCTTCCGTACCATCCGCTTTCGGCGGCGGACGGTGTAACGGATACAGAGTCCGTCGACGATCGCGATGTACAAAAGTGTATTATATGCATAGGGAGTAGTGTAAAAGGTGGGCAGAATACCCGACGCCCTGTCG
>JAKSHW010000136.1 GCA_024399195.1 archaeon
CTAAGGGATTGTAGTTTTTTAACTTCGAACAAACTAAGGGATTGTAGTTTTTTAATTTCTAACAAACTAAGGGATTGTAGTTTTTTAATTTCTAACAAACTAAGGGATTGTATTAATACCCCATTACGATGAACATACCATGAAAGTATTCAGGCGTAAAATCTACGATGAGTTACTCGATTGGAAAAATAAATGGGCACGCGAATACGCTATTCTATTAGAAGGGGCCAGACGTGTAGGAAAGAGTACCATTGTAGAAGAATTCGCCAAAAACGAATACGATTCCTACTTGATAATCGATTTCAACCACGTAAATAAGGACGTTCTATCGGTATTCGAAAAATATAATCATGACATTGACAAACTCTTATCCGTATTGCAGATAGTATGTAACGTCAGACTGATATGGGGAAAAAGCCTAATCGTCTTCGATGAAGTGCAAAAATATCCACAAGCCAGAGGATTGATCAAATATCTGGTCAAAGACGGGCGTTTCGATTATATCGAAACAGGATCACTCATAACCCTCAAACAGAACACAAGGGATATACAGATCCCTTCAGAGGAAATGCATCTTCGTATGTTCCCTATGGATTTCGAAGAATGGTGCTGGGCATGCGGTTTTGAGGAAATGCCGTCGATCATAAGGGAAGCATACGACAAAAGAGAACCTCTGATGGAACTAGTACATAGATCGGTTATGGAACAGTTCAAGACGTACATGCTCACAGGGGGAATGCCGCAGGCCGTATCTAAATATACAGAAACACACGACATGGTCTCCGTTGAAACAGTGAAAAAAGTAATACTGGATCTTTACCGTGACGACATGTATAAAATCGGTGGTTCGGCTGGGGCCAAGGCTAAAGCGGTGTTCGAAGAAATCCCTTCTATCCTGTCCACCCATCGGAAAAACTTCCGCCCAGGATTAATAAAAAAGAACACCCGTCAGACCTATTTCGCATCTGGGATAGAATGGCTCACATCGGCCAGGATATGCGAGAAATGCAGGATAACGATGGATCCGGACATCTCTGGAAACTTGAACAACGGAGAACCATTCAAGTGCTATCTTCTAGATACAGGGCTCCTGATGACCTTGGCATTCGATGGAGGAGTGCTTTCAATGCCCGAGGTGTATTCAGCTTTCACCAGAGGAAAACTGTCAGTGAACGAGGGGATGCTGTTCGAGAACGTAGTCGCACAGTTACTACGTTCTTCAGGGAAAGAATTGCATTACATCGAATTCCGGGAGAAAGAAAATGCCAAAAACGTATATGAAATCGATTTTATCCTATCGAAAGGAAAGAAGATAACTCCTGTAGAGGTCAAATCATCTGTTTCATCCAAGCACAGGTCGCTTGATATCTTCGTAGAAAAATACAGCAAAAGAATTGAACAACCGGTAGTTGTCCATTCCAAAAACCTGAGAATCGACAACAACATCCTGTATATACCGATATACATGGTGCATTTGCTCTGACGGTCAAACAGGTCCTCGAAACCTTTCTGAGTGACCTCGACCATTGCCCACTCGGATTTACATCATCGCCTATATCCGATCCAAGCCGAGCGTTCAATCTGACGTTATGCGAGACACTGCACCCTCGCACAGAAACCAGAGTCTCCGATAACATACGATGTTCAGGCCGAGTGCCCCCTGATCTTCCGAATAGGTCCCAAACCATCAACATGGAAAATGTCGGCATGAACATCATAACAACATAGGGGTGCAACGGTTCTCAGGGAATATATGTAAGGGACAAAGGTTATAATGCAAATAGTCGCATGGGTTCGAAAGGATTGATAATTATGGTAGACGGACCTTTTGAAAGTACCGAAGAAGACGTAACGCGTGTACGTCTCCCCAACATTAAAGAAGCTGAAATGTTCGGAATCGCGGAGCAACTGCTCGGCGCATCCAAGATCATGGTCATCTGCGAGGACGGACAGTCCCGTGTCGGACGTATCCCTGGAAAGATCAAGAAGAGAATGTGGATAAGAGAGGGTGACCTGCTAATCATCTCCGTCTGGGACTTCGAACCTTCCAAATGCGACGTCAGGTTCAGATACACCAAGACCCAGGCCATAAACCTCAGCAAGAAGAACAAGATTCCGAAGAACCTCGACATTTTCTGAGGAATATCTCTTGCCTTCACCCTCATATGATGAAGAGTACGCCTACCTCGAGCAGCGTATCGATGCCCTGAAGACCAACAAAACAGGTGACGAACGCCAGACCGAGGGGGAGGTCTTCGACAAGAAGACTTTGATGACGATCTACACCTTCATGAAAAGAGGGCTGATCGACAAGGTCCACTACCCCATATCTACGGGAAAAGAGGGGAACGTGTTCTACGCCACCGATGAGGATGGCGATCCCCTCGCCCTGAAGATATACCGCACCTCGACCTCGACTTTCAAAAGAGTGAGCAAATACATCGAAGGTGACCCCAGATTCAAGGGGATAACCGGCAACAGGTGGAAGTTCATCTATGCCTGGGCCGCAAAGGAGTACAGGAACCTGGAAAGGTATTACGAGATGGAACTGCCCGTACCCGAACCCATCGCCAACGACAAGAACTGTCTTCTGATGGAATATATCGGTGACGAGCAGTCGCCCGCCCCCCAGCTTAAGGACGCATACATGGAAAACCCCACCGAGGTCTACGACGATGTCGTGTCGTTCATAATAGACGGGTGGAGGGACTCGCACCTTGTACACGGGGACCTGAGCGAGTACAACATCCTGTTGCAGGACGGGGAGATCGTGGTCATCGATGTCGGACAGGCGATGACGAACGATTTCTTCAACGCCAAAGAACTGCTCGACAGGGACATTGCGAATATCAACAGGTTCTTCAAGAACCGCGGGGCGGACATCATCGACCCCGAAAAGATCAAAGAAGAAGTCTTCGCCCCCGAAGATGAGGACGAAGACGACGATGAAGACGAAGAATTCGATGATGAAGAATACGAAGAAGAGGAGGATGAGGAAGAATGAGGTCTATCAGGATTCCTTCCGACCGCGTCGGAGCATTGGTCGGAAAAGAAGGCAGTGCCAAGAAAATGATCGAGGAAATGACCGGTATCAAACTTACCATCGACAAGGAAGGACTTGTCACCTATGACGATGACGCCGAAGGTGTGGAACCCATCATGGCCCTCAAGATCATCGATGTCGTAAGGGCTATCGGACGCGGGTTCAATCCCGACAGGGCGGTCAAGATCATCGAGGATGACGAACTCTACCTCGAGACCATCGACATCAAAGACGCTATCGGAGACCGTCAGAACCAGGTCGTAAGGGCAAGGGGACGTCTCATCGGACGCGAAGGAAAGACCCGTAAACTCATCGAGGACCTTTCCGACGTATACATGTGTGTCTACGGAAACACCGTCTCGGTCATCGGAAACACCATCAGCCTGCCCATCGCCAAACACGCTATCGAAATGCTCCTTCACGGAAGCGAGCATTCCACCGTATACCACTATCTCGAGAGCCAGCGTCCCAAACTGAGGATCGCCGAGATGGGATTCGACATCTGAGGGACCTCAAATGGAAACCTGGGTATCCGAAAAACTCGAGAAGGGTAAAGAACTCGCAGGACTGGGTCTGTGCGACCACTGTCTCGGAAGGATGTTCGCCAAATGCGGAGAGCAGCTTACCGATGAACAGAGAGGACGCATGATGAGGGAAGGTCTGAAAGAGAGCGGTATCGACTGCGAACCCGAAGAGATCTGCCCCCTCTGCGAGGACCTGTTCTCCATGGTCCCCCGTTTCGCAGAGACCGTTGCAGAAAAGGTCAACGAGTACGAATCCGACAACTTCCTTGTAGGATGCAGGATCGACCCTCAGCAGACCAAATACGAAAAGGACCTCGTAGAGAAATACGGACTCCAGGACACCTTCGAACCTTTGAAGACCGAGATGAACAGGGAGATCGGAAAGGCCGCCATGCCCATGATCTGCCGTCAGGTCAACTTCAAGGAACCGCAGGTCGTCGCCTGTATCGATACCCGTTTCGCAGATGTGACGATGGACATCTCCTCGCTCTACATCGCCGGAAGGTACAACAAGTTCTGCAGGGAGATCCCCCAGACCAAATGGCCCTGCCGTATCTGCAGGGGAAAAGGATGCCCCAGATGCCATGGAACCGGTAAGATGTACCAGATGTCCGTACAGGAGATCATCGGAGACGTCGCCCTCGAGATGGCCCAGGGTAAGGAACACTTCTTCCACGGAATGGGCCGTGAGGACATCGATGCCCGCATGCTGGGACAGGGAAGACCTTTCATCATCGAGATCAGCGATCCCAAGATCAGAAACCTCGACCTCGATGAGCTCGAAAGAAGGGCCAACGAATGCCCCCTCGCAGCATTCCACGACCTCAAGATCGTTCCTAAGAAACTCGTCGCCGAATACAAGGGATCCGACCCCGACAAGATGTACCGTGCAAAAGTCATCTTCGAAGGAGAACCCGTTTCAAAAGAGGCCCTTGAAGCCGCGGCAGCGACCTTCGTCAACGTGAACCTCATGCAGAGGACCCCTCAGAGGGTCGAGCACCGCCGTGCAGACCTTGTAAGGGACAGGATGATCTACTGGACCAAAGTGGAGAACGTGACCGAGGAAGGATTCGATCTTATCCTGAAGACCCAGTCGGGAACATATGTAAAAGAATTCGTATCCAGTGACGAAGGAAGGACCACCCCCAGTTTCACCGCTGCGGCAGGAACCCAATGCCGTGTGGACCTTCTTGATGTCATGGACATCGATTTCGAATTAGAGGAATGAACAGATGGCCCTTCGGGGCCTTCCATTCCAATATGTCCCAAATGCTTTTACCTAAAAACCGACACGGTCATTTTTATCTGGCCGGATCGATCGGATAACAGAGAACACGAACCTATTCGACCTTGAATGACGGACTATCGACCGATTTTTCACTTTCGGTACTATCGGTGACC
>JAKSHW010000137.1 GCA_024399195.1 archaeon
GAACCTATATTATTGACGAAAACCATACACCGTACAAAGGGGTTCCCGAATGACCAAAGAGAAAATCACATTCAACGAATTGCCTGGATCCGCAGAGGATCTGAAATCCTACGACCTCACCTCTCCCTTCAGGACCGCGGCCCTCGCTATCGCCGCCCTCACCAAATACGAGTCCGACAAGGACACCTGCTTCGCCATGCTTGACTACCTCAAGGGCCCCGACAACGTCTCCCCCTTCGAGAAACAGTTCATCCGCGACAGGCTCGCCGGAAAACAGTACAAGGTGAACTCCTTCTTCCTCGGCTCCAGCCCCGAGAACGGCTACACCCCTGGAAAACCCTACACCATCGAGGTTTCCGACAATCCCTACTCCTACCCTCAGGCGGACAGGGCCACCCTCTATGTGCAGTCCTCCGGTGCAGACTCCCCCAGGCCCATCACCCTCAGGAAGAAACCTTCCACCGGTCAGTGGTTCCTCGTGGAGATCCAGTGCCTCGCCGACATCAGGGTTCCCGTGGCGGACGATCCCTGGGCCTGAATCCCCAAACATATACCAAAACGGTCGGTGGAAACCGGCCTTCATCCTACCCCACCGTCACTATGATACATGGTACGGTGGGTCATACTTTACAGAATCTGTAAATCCTTATATATCTACCATACTTTGAACCGTCAATGATAAAGGACAGGCTACGTGAGCTCAACATAAAACTGACCGAACTGTCGGATTATGTGAAGGTCTCACGTCCCACATTGTACAAGTACATCGAATCCTACGAGAAAGAGGATTTCAAGAACGTACGTCCCGATGTGCTGGGCCTGTTCAGATACCTTGAAAACCCTTCCGTCAAAAGGGAACAGGCGATCACCTACATGCTGTCGTCTTCCACGGAAGAAGTATCGGACGGAAAGGACGCCATAAGGAAATACCTTCTAGACCCCAACGCCTCCCAGTCCAAGATAGAACTTATACAGAGACTTATAGCGACGGACGTGATGGACGGCATCGTACCCTATCTGAACAACTGCATCGATGTGCTTTCCCAAGAAGACATCACCGACGACCAGATACACCAGATAGCAAGGTTCGTCAACCTGAGGTCGGACGTCACCAGGAACGTACAGCTCGGCCCGGAAGAACTGGAAAAGGCGAAGAACACAGTGAGGAAGTCGAATGAACACGCATAACGAGACCAGGTCCGTCGTGATCTCCAATTTCAGGAACCTCGGCATATCCGACGATATGTATTCAGGGGAGAGGCTTGTGTTGAACAGGACCCTCGACAGAAACAACCTCGGTGGACTTGTGACCATATTGGGTTACAACAACAGCGGAAAGACCAACGTCCTGGACGCGATATGCAAGATCAACGGACTCGCCTTCGAGGAGACAGACAACTGCGACTTCAACGAAAAGGGCAAACCATTCGTGTACTTCGATGTGGCCGGCGGGAAATACGGTCAGATGGAACAACCCATTCTCACACCCGGTGTCCACAGAATTACCATAGAGGGTTCTCTGAAAAGCCTTCTCCTGTATGTGCTGAAACAGAAGGAGTCCTACGCCCTGTACGTGGAGCACATGTCCGAAAAAGGCATGGACCCCCTTGCACCCGTGGAATACATGAACGACTGTCTCGCGTTCATCAGAGGGAAGGTGTCCCTGGAGAACACCGCGGAGTATATCTCGTACATCCTCTCCGACCGTACGGACATACAGTGCAGGGACCTCGGCAACATACTCTACTACATCGGGAGACGGGAGATCCAGTCCGTAGCAAACGAATCCACCCGCATGTCCGTAAAAGGTACCGTGATGGACGATATCGTTCTCGTAGGGGAGGGAATGGGGCCGTTCAGGAAGAGCACGGGCGTGGAACCCGAGTACATAGAGAAGGACCGCATGGACGAGTACCGTTCCAAAAACAAAGGGATCAAATCGTTTGTGAAAATGGTCGTGGATGCGACAGGGTTGGATTCCGGTTCGATAGAGGACTACGACATAGTGGAGTTCACCGGCGGCGTGAGGGAGACCGAGGTCGTTCCCGACGCCTTCTCAGAGAGGTACGGTTACAACCTCGGCAGCAATGTATACAGGTACGACCGCAGGATCATCAAGGAATCCGACCTCGAATCGAAGATATCCGAGCCCAGTTTCTTCATCTGCAACCTGTTCACCATCTTGGGTTACGACCCTGGGATATTGGATGAAAAGTACCTGGAAAGTTCCAAGACCAGGGAGAACCTGGAGAAGGAGTTCAACGCCGAACTGCAGATGGCGTCCGAGGAGTTCAACTCGCTGGTCCCCATGGACGGGAAGAGATACGGCATGAACATGAGGATCGACAGCGACCATATCAGGTTCTCACTGTCGGTCAACGGAGAACCTGTGAAACTGGAACACCAGTCCGAAGGTTTCAGATGGCTTTTCGAGTTCTTCCTGAACTTCCTAAGGTCCAAGAAGTTCATGGCGGGGGACCTGATCCTTTTGGACGAATTCGGAGGTCTGTTAAACTTCGATACCGTCCGCAGACTCACCGAATACATGCGCACTTTCGGAAAGAGGACGGGAATAACGTTCGTGATCGCCACGCAGAACCCCATGGCAATTGACATAAACCACCTCGAAGAGGTGAGGATGGTCATGTCCAACGAGGATCGTACTTCTTCGGTGATCAACGATTTCACCGGGTTCGGATACAATGGGGACATGGATGCGGTCAGACCTATCCTGTCCAGCCTCACAGTCAACCACCACTTCCTGCAGACCGGTGGGACGTACACCGTGTTCGTGAGGACCGTAAAGGAGTATTTCCTCCTCAGCAGGTTCGCAGAGAAATCGGGGACCGACCTGGACGTCATCCCTCTTCTTGACACTGAGAATGGGATCGGTGACCAGGCCATAGAGTCTATGAAGACTATAGACCGCCGTCCCGTCCTTCTGGTGTCCGGCAACGATTCAAAGTTCAGGGAGATGCTGAAAGAGAAAGGTGTCGAGACGTGTTCCGTGTCCGATATCCTCGATGGGGCGGAGGACCTTTCGGACCTCCTGTCCGATGAGGACCGTATGAAAATGGACGATATCGATGGCTCGTTCGATTCCGTATATTCCGTCGTCCAGAGACTTGCAGATACCGCATCGAAAGAGACCCTGGAGAACTGTTCGGAGTTCCTCGACTATCTGTCCGTATGAATCGGATTTTCAGGCATTTGTTATGGTATCAGCGTAAGCTATGCAAAAATTGTTAACTTTACATAAAAAATTGTAAATTCAATTTACATTTTCTGTAAAGTTATATATACTCAAAGGGGTATCCTTGATTCAACAGACAAAGGTGTTGAAATGAAATACCCCATAGGATCGCCCGAATGGACCGCCAAGGTCACCAAAGCAGCATTGGACAACCGTGCAAACCAACTTAATCCCAACAATTTCAGGTACCACAACAACGTGCCCGTGTCCAAACCTGCAGTATCCGGAAACGGAGCCCTTATTGCAGCAGGAGCGATCATCGGTCTCGCCGCCGTAGGTGTGACCGCCTACTTTATGAAAAAACGGTACGACAAGAACAAGAACACCGTGAAACAGGAACCCCTCCTTCTGGCGGCACCCCCTATGGACAGGGACGGTGAACAGCAATGATACCCCTCGCAGCCGTAACGGGATTGCTCTCGAACCCCCTTGTAAGCGGAGCACTTTACGGTATCGGAAGCATGGTCGTCAACACCGCCGCACCCATGGTACTGAACGCCATCAAGAACCGTTATGAAAGCCCCATGGACATTGTTGTAGAGAAGACCTGCAACAAAGACCCCTACCTATGTTGAAAACAGGCCACGTTTTATTCCATCCTTTTATACATAGGTTCATATTTATGTAAATATTAACCTATTTGATACCATGTCTCAAGCAACATTCAGCATCAGGATGGATGAAGATCTCAAAAGCGAGTTTGATTCATTATGTGATTCGTTTGGAATGAGCATGACTACCGCGATCAATGTATTCGCTCGGGCAGTGGTTCGCGAAAGAAGGATTCCCTTTGAAATCACTGCCGAACCCATAGCCAGAACAGCAGCTATCGAGAACTATCACAAGATGAGAGATATCGGTATTTCCTGTTTTGAGAAAGAACCTACACCAGATGATATAAATGCTGAAATCAATGCTGCAAGGAACTGAAATGACCACTATGCGGTAATTGATACCAATGTACTGGTATCCTCTCCAATAACTAAAGATGAGAATTCACCTACAGTGACAGTTATCATGTGTGTTCTCGAAGGATTAATCACTCACTCTATAGTACATATCTTCTAAATGAATACAGGGATGTATTGAACAGGCCCAATTCAAATTTCCGTCCAACAGAATCACCGATCTGCCTTTATCGATGCTACTTATTATCCTGCAATTGCCAACCTCAGACCTTCATAACCCGACCACATCATCTGTCAACGCGAGACCAGAGGAAAACTGGTTTTCAGTACCTCCATACGTTGGAGATCCAATTCAGAATCATGGCCCTAGTAAAACGGTCCATCTTCCCCAGTTGTTTCACTGCAAACAGATATAATTAATTAAATTGTATATCATATGTGATACAATGGTAAAAACAGAACTTATACATGTTCGCATAGATCCTGAGATCAAAGAACAGTCCGAAAAGATCCTTGGAAAACTAGGAGTCAATATGTCATATGCAGTATCCATGTTTCTCAACCAGGTGATACTTAAAAATGGATTTCCGTTTCCTATTGAACTACCTGAAAATTCATCGGAAGTTGAAAAGCTGGCCAAAGCTATAGAATCAATAGGAGGTAATGGTGAGATCTTAGAAAAGAATCAAAGGATTCTACATTTGTTTTCTACAAATCAAATCGATTATGAAACCGCAGTATTCGCCATCAAAAGGAACATGCTACCATGAACGATC
>JAKSHW010000138.1 GCA_024399195.1 archaeon
CAATTACATCAAATACACCTACCTCACCAACGAGTACCAGTACACCGTGAACTACGTAGACGCTGATGGAAACGTCATTGCAGATGCGTACGTCGGAACCGCTCCTTATGCAGCCCCCGTTGTTCCCGAGGTTCCTGAGATCGTAGGATACACCGCCCCTGCCGAGCAGACCATTATCATCTCCGACGATGAGTCCAAGAACGTTGTAGACTACGTCTACACCGTCAACAAGTACGGATACACCGTCAACTACCTCAACAAGGACGAAGCAAAGATCGCAAAGTCCCTTACTGGAACCGCAGCGTTCGGAACCACTGTTGTGGGCAAGGTCCTCGATATCGCAGGATACATCACTCCCGAACCCATCAGCATAGTCATCGATGCAGATGAGTCCGTCAATGTGATCGATTACGTCTATCTCCCCGCCCCTGCACCTGTTGCAGTGACCGGTGTGACCCTTGACAAGACCTCCGTGTACTTCGGTATCGGTGAGACCGTGACCCTTGTTGCAACCGTGGCTCCTGCAGATGCCGCAAACAAGAACGTCATCTGGTCTTCTAGCTCCAAGGCCGTCGTAACCGTTGCCGACGGAGTCCTTACCGCCGTATCTGTCGGAAAGGCAACGGTCACCGTCACCACCGTCGATGGAGGATTCACTGCAACCTGTGAGGTCACCGTCACCGATGTCCCCGTGGTCCATGTGAATGGAATCTACCTCAGTAAGTCCACCGTAACCCTCGACAAGGGAACCACCACCGTTCTTTCCGCAATGGTCCTTCCCGACAATGCGACCGACAAGACCGTCGTATGGTCTTCCAGCAAAGACTCAGTAGCCACCGTTGTAGACGGAGTAGTCACTGCAGTGGCAAAGGGAACCGCAACCATCACCGTCACTACCGTCGATGGAGGATTCACTGCAACTTGTGCCGTGACCGTGAACGATGATACCGAAGAAGGCCCCATGTGGGGAGTCGTCGTTATCTTCGCAGTCGTGTGTGCAGGTATCATCGGTTACCTTGTAGTACTCGCTAGAAGAGCTAAAGAGTAAACCTCTCATCGAAACAACTTACGATGGCCCTGATGCCAGGGTCATCGGTTTTTCACATATTCATCGAATGATAGTGATTCAGTGGTACTGGGTATATGCTCCAACCAAATATTGAGTGTAAACTTTATATCCAAATAGATTCAAATTCCATTGAGGGAAAATGGTTCCTGCGGTATCCGTTGTCGTGCCTGTCAAAGACGGTGCGAGATATATCAGATCCTGTCTCGACTTCATGAAAAGTCAGACCTTTCAGGATTTCGAATTGATATTCGTCATTGGTAAAACGCATGCCGACGACACCATCGAACTCATCGACAGGTTACAGGCGGAAGAGGGATCGTTCAAGGTAGTCCATCAGTCAGAGGATACAGGCCTTGGCGAGAACCGCAATTCAGGAGTAAGGGCCGCAACGGCCGATCTGATATGGTTCTGTGATGTGGACGAC
The DNA here is from genome assembly GCA_024399195.1 of archaeon. Classification (GTDB taxonomy): domain Archaea; phylum Thermoplasmatota; class Thermoplasmata; order Methanomassiliicoccales; family Methanomethylophilaceae; genus Methanomethylophilus. The sequence continues at coordinate 1,494 of JAKSHW010000138.1, forward strand.
GCTCCTTCGGCCTATTTCCTTGAGGATATGGTCAGGATCCAAAGGGAACATGATGCGGACATGGTCTGTTGTAATTTCATCAATACAACCCCTAGCGGACTGATCAAAGAAGACCTCTCCAGGAAATACCATGTAAAGGTGATGGACCGTGACGAGGCCGTACAGTCACGTTTCAACGAGGAGTTCCCTGTGGCTTCTTGGTCCAAACTGTTCAAGAAATCCGTGATAGAGGACATAGGCTTCATCGACAAGTTCTGTGCGGAAGATATAGTCCATACCTTTTCCGTGATACTGAAATGTGACAAGGTCTGTATCTACGACCGTCCACTTTACGCATACCGTCAGAACGAAGGTTCCATCTGCAGCAGCAATCCCGATGTGCGTGCTGTGGACGAGATCAAGGCCTACAGGATAGTCGAAGAGATCTATTCCGATACGAAGTATTCGGAAGATGCAAAAGCCCACTGTATGCTTATGAGGATGCGCTCCACAGGCCATATGTCCAAGAAGACCTTTATGAAATATTTCGAGGAGACCGGACATGACGATGTCACCGGACCCCTTGCGAAGAGTCTGGAAGGAAGATTATACCGCAACCTCCCTGCATTGTATTATTTTGCCATCACGTTCTTTGTGAAATATATCTACAAACGTGACGGAAGCAAAGGAATGCGTAAGAGATTCTGATATTCTATTGTTTTAAACCCGGATACCGGGTTTTTAAAAGAAAGAAGGTCCTAATGGACCTGTGGGGTTTCAGATGTTAGTGGAAGAGATGCACTCAACGTCTCCGACACCCTCGATTCCAGTGAGAGCGTCTTCGAGTTTGCTTCCGATGGTTTCATCGTCAGCGTTGATGATGAGTTCCACGTGGATCTTCATAAGTCCGAAAACGTGGGGGACAACTTCGGTTTTGTTGACCTTTACACCGGCAGGGACGATGTTTGCAAGGTTGTTTGCAATAGCGTTCAGGTCGGTCTCATCGCCGTTGGGCATTACTTCGTATACGGAATAAATCTCTCCCATTTCAATTCCTCAAGGTCCGACGAATTTACATCCGGGGCATTCATAGGGGACGCTCTGGTCGCGGCACTGGGCGCACCTTCCGATTTCAACTTCCCCGCATTTGGGGCATTTGAAGAAGGTGTTACCATGGCCGATGAGCCTCTTTCCGCAGGAAGAGCAAATCTTATCAGTTGCCATATTCGAACGGATTAGTATTCATGTATTTAACTTGATTTGGATAGTTTGATTTACCCAACTCCCCAACCTGGGTGTAGCTAGGACGGGGTTATATTCTTGGATTCTATCATACCGTTATGAAATGCTGTGCGGATTGCGGTCCCTGTTTGATGAAACGTATTCTTTTTCAAGCACGTCTTGCGGGTAACGGTACCGAATTCGCCGCTGTGAAGAACGCCATGGGCCTTTATTCCGAACTGATGTCCGAAGACATATGTTCTGCGGATATCGCTTCGAAAGTACATGCACTTGCCTACCGTACCATGGGCTGTGAAGATCCGTACCTTCAGATGAAGATCGATGCAGACAAGGTGGCGGAAGAGTATCTTGCCGAGGCGGAACGTTTCGTGGATTCCGCCGAAGACAGGTTCTCCGCGGCCGTAAGGGTGTGCATAATCGGAAACATAATGGATTTCGGTTCTGGGATAGCCATCGATTCCCCCGATGATTTCGGAAAGATGTTCGACGATCTGTTGGAACAGGGCATAGGGTTCGATCAGATCGAGGAGCTCAGGAAACTTGTGGAGTCCAGCGATACCGTGCTATATGCTTTCGACAACTGTGGAGAGGACGTCTTCGATAAGATCCTGATAAGAGAGATCCGTTCAATGGGAAAGAGGGTCGTGGGTGTCGTCAGAGGAAAGGCGATCCTCAACGATGTGACCTATGAGGATGCTGTGAGGGTAGGGTTGGACAAGGAATTGGACCGTATCGTCTCCACCGGTGATTTTGCAATAGGGTTCCCGGAAAACATCAAGGACGATGGTCTGAACGAGGAACTGTCCAAAGCAGGTGTTCTTATCACCAAAGGGATGGCAAATTATGAATCCCTCTCGGATTACACCCTTTCTGTACCTGTTGTTTTCCTTTTAAGGGCAAAGTGTGCCCCCGTCGCACGGTCCATAGGAGTCCCGGTCGGAACCAATGTGGTAAAAGTGAAGGATTGGCGAATCTAAACAATATATACTTATATACTGATGGGTGGAGGCTATGTTCCCAGTACGTCAGGCAGTAATCATGGTCGGGGGTAAAGGCACCCGTCTCTATCCCTTGACGATCAACAGACCTAAACCTGCATTGCCCGTATTGGACAGGCCCTGTCTGAAGTATCTTATCGGGAATATGGCCGCTGCCGGTCTGAAACAGATCTATCTTGCATGCGGATTTCGCTCCGACCTTCTGCGTGAGACCATAGGCGACGGTTCGGACCTCGGTGTGGAGATCATATATTCGGACGAAGAGACCCCTTTGGGAACAGGGGGCGCCATGAAGCTTCTGGAGGACCGTCTGGATGAGACCTTTGTGGCGGCCAACGGCGACGCCCTTCTCGACATCGACGTGTATTCTCAGATACAGGAGCATTTCCGTACCGATGCACAGGTGACCATCGCACTCACGAGTGTGGACAACCCCTGTGAGTTCGGTATCGCACGCGTGGTAGAGGACGGACGCATTCTGGAATTCAAGGACAAACCCCGTTCCGACGAGGTGTTTTCCAATTACATCAACGCAGGGGTCTACGTCGTCCAGAAAAAGGTTCTGGGCAGGGTTCCGAAAAACACGTTCTATGATTTTTCAAAAGATCTCGTCCCTATCCTTGCCAAGGAAGGTGAGCGCATACAGTCGTTCCCTCTGAAAGGTGCTTGGAGGGATGTAGGAAGGCCTGCAGACCTTATCGGGGCTAACGTTTTCATGGCCGACCGTCTGTATGCGGACCATGAATGGAACGGTCTCGATGACTCGAAGATAATCAAACCGTTCTACCTGGGGAAAGGCTCCGTTTTGAAAGGCTCCCATGCGACAGGTTCGGTCATATTGGATGGATGCTTTGTATCTAACTGTAATATTTCAGACTCACTTATATTAAAGGGAAGTGTGGTTAAAGGGGCTACCGTAGAGAACTCCATTCTTGGAGAAAATTGCATCATCCATGAAGGGGCGGTCATACGTGACTGTGTTCTTAGTGACGGTACCGAAGTATCAGAAGGTACTGAGGTAATATCCAAGAGGGAATAAGATGTCTGAACTGATAAGATCTAGGGCTCCCATGCGTATCGGCCTTGCCGGTGGCGGAACCGATGTAGATCCCTATGCGTCCGAAAAAGGTGGCTATGTGTTCAACACGACCATTACGAAGTATGCATACAGTACGCTCATTCCCCGTAAGGACCACAACATGACCGTGAACTCCGAGTA
>JAKSHW010000139.1 GCA_024399195.1 archaeon
CCAGAACAAAACGAAACCGTCCCAGATACGGATTTCCGACACCCATTGTTATTAAGCGATACCGCCATACGATGCACATAATGTCCATCAATGAGTCCGAGTTGAGAAAGGAGTTCGGAAAAACGAACTACCTTGAAGGGAGGAAACTGTTCGAAGAGGGCGGAACGAGCGCACCTGTACAGGTTGGCCCCAACATCTACAGCGTCAAGGTCACATCCGGATACAGGAGTGTGGAGTTCCTTGTCTGGGACAGAGGGAACGGAAAGAAGGCCGTCAGAGCGGTAGGCATCCATAACGGATACGGATCCTTCGATGTGGCCGCACTCATCGCATGCTATGCCCTCGAGGACGGGCCCGACACCTATGACCTCCTGAACAGGTACACCGGGGACCCGCTGTACGAGGAACACCTTTCCTACGGAGGATTGGACGACGAATTGGACAGACTGTCGGACGAGATCGTAGACCGGTTCATCGACGACGTCTGCAGAACGGACGACCCTCACAAGATACTCGATACCCTGGACAAGGCCATCGACGACTGCTACAGCAATAGGGAATGCGACACGATCCCCTTGGGCAGGAAACTGGAGTCGCGTGCCAAAAAGCTCAACCAGATCATACGCGAAGCGAAACCGATAGACATCTCCGCGATAATCAACTCCTCGGACCGTATATTCTCCCGCAAATGGCTTGCAAGGTCCAATCTCAGCGATGCCCAGGCAATGATGGCGTTCGTGGACCTGTCCGATAGGAAGTCGTTGAACACCTACGACCTTACCATTCTTTCCATTCTGTCACGCAAGGTGGACCCCGAAAACTATGCGGAAGCCGTCACGGACGGATTGGGATACTACGAAATGGAACGTATGGCCCTGCGTGAACTGCGTCGCGGACACAGGGACATCGCGGTCGCGATCTCTAAAAGATTCTCCGATGCGGAGGATTTCGATGTACATCTGTCGGAAGCGGGCCGTCTCCGTCAAGACTTCGGTCTGAAGGACGAGGAGGACGTCTTCGTCAAGGCTTTCGTGAACGACCCGAACGAGAAACGTCTCCTCGACCTGGTGGCGAACCATACGGATCTCGACATGGACCAGGTCCTGGAAAACGCATGGACCACCGCTGGACATACACCTACCAATCTCATCTTCTTCGCCCGCAACGGGTTCGAGGAGAAGGTCTCTTCGTTCCTCACAAGAAACACGGACTGGGTGATGGAACATATGTACGAGGACGTCGACACCCTTCAGCTCTTGGGAGAGGTCCTCAAGGACAGAAAACAGTACAACGTCTCGGCCGACCTGCTGATAAGGATATTGGAGGACTGTATGCACGAGAAGGGTTCCGAGGACATCGCGGTACACATCATGAACGTCCTGGATTCGGAATACGACGACGCCCTGTCGGTGTTGGAACCGTACTGTAGGAACTTCCGTAAAAAACACGGAAACAAGGTCCTCTGGAACATGTACGGGTCCGGAGGTCATTTCTGACCGAAGACCCCGAACAGCGACATGGCATCGTCCTCGGACAACATCCTGTCGGTCTTTGTGCTGGCGTTCTTCAACATATGTTCCAGACGCTGGTCGATGGACTTCTTGATCAAGGAATCGACCTCCATCCCCCTCAGTCCGAAGAACAACATAGGGTCCTCGTCGAACCTTACGCCTACACCGTACAGCACCGCCGCCACATGTTTGCACATATAGGCGTAATCGGGACACGAACAATGGAACATGATCTCGCTCGGCTCGGGGAACAGACCTCCGTGCGAGACGAATATGTCCTGGATGTCCGAAGGGATGTCCCCGGACAACAGCGAATCCAGGTTCTCGATACGGTTGCCGCATTTCGAGAGTATGGCGGATTTCTTCTCCTCGGAAAGAACGCTGATATCGATCTTCACCTTGTAAGGGCGTCTGGAGGAACCCTGCACAAGACCGGTGACCTTTCCCTCGCTCGTCTTGAGGTCGATCACCCTTCCTCCGCGGATATAGGTCTTGCCTCTGTCGATACGGTTGGAGTAGTCGGCGTATCCTTCCAGATTCGCACACCACGACCTCCCCCACCAGCTGTTGACGAACCTTCTGCCTTCGGCCTTGACCGGCGTATATTCCTCTTTGACCATCATATCCCCAACCTGAACAACGACATGATCTGCTTGTCGTCCATCTTCGATATCCACGATTCGCCCTTACCGACGATCTGTTCGGCAAGTTCCGACTTGGAATTGATCATCTCGTCTATGCGTTCCTCCATGGTGCCTGTACAAACGAACTTGTGGACCATGACCTCCTTCTTCTGACCTATACGGAACGCCCTGTCCGTGGCCTGGTTCTCCACCGCGGGATTCCACCATCTGTCGAAATGGATGACGTGGTTGGCCGCCGTGAGGTTCAATCCGACACCTCCGGCTTTGAGGGACAGTACCATAAACGGCACGTATTCGTCCTCGGAGTTGAACTTGGACACCATGGCGGTCCTTTCATTGGCCGAGACCCCTCCGTGTAGGACCAGTCCTGGTCTTCCGAACACCTTCGTGAGAAGGTCGGACAATGGCCCGGTCATCTCCCTGTACTGGGTGAACACGAGCACACGTTCCCTCTTGTCCCTGATAACCTGTGCCAGTTCGTCGAGCATCTCGAACTTTCCGCTGTCCGCTTCGGCGAACCCGCTCTGTCCAAGGTACTGATCGGGATGGTTGCAGATCTGCTTGAACTTGGTGATCGCACCGAGGATCACAGCACTGCGATGCTTCGGATCGCTGACCTTCAACGTGTTTTCTATGTTTTCGAGGAAATCCCTGTACAGGACCACCTGTTTCTTGGAAAGGGTGACGTACTCGTTCTTCTCGATCTTCTCGGGAAGGTCCTTGATGATGGTTTTGTCCGTTTTGAGACGACGGAGGATGAACGGGGCGATCATGTTCCTCAGACGACCGTAACCTTCCGTCTCCTGAAGACCTCCGGCGAAATCGGAGAACTCGCTGTGAGTCCCCAGGAATCCACGGTTCGTGAAATCGAATATGGACCACAGGTCCCCGATATCGTTCTCGACGGGTGTTCCTGTAAGAGCCAGGCGGAAACGTCCCTTGAGGGCACGTGCGGCCTGCGACTGTTTGGTACCGGGGTTCTTGATGTTCTGGGCCTCGTCTAGAATAATGGTGTCCCATTCCGTCTCCTGCAGGTTCTTACGGCGCATAAGGGTACCATATGTTGTGATCACAAGATCGGCATCGGCTATCGAGTTCTCGGAACCGCGTACCACACCGACCTTCATGCCGGGAACGAACTTCTCGGCCTCTTTCTGCCAGTTTCCGATAAGCGATGCGGGAGCCACGAGCAACCCTTTACGGTCGTTCCCTCTACGGGATTCCAGATACGCAAGGGTCTGGATGGTCTTTCCCAAACCCATATCGTCCGCCAGACATGCTCCGAACCCCATGTCGGAAAGCTGACTGAGCCATCCGAAACCGTTCTTCTGGTACGGACGCAGCTCTCCTTTGAAGGTGTCCGGCAGTTTTGTGGAACCGGGGGAGGTACGGATCCTCTCAAGGAGACCGTTCAACCATTCATCACGTGTGACGGTGACGTCCTCCAGGACCTCATCGGTACTTTGGACGCCGGCGATGAGCCTCATGGCCTCGGCGATGCTTATGCCCTCTCCGTACTCCTCTTTTATTCTCTCGTATTTTTCAAGGATGGTTTCCAGACGGGAATGGTTCACCGATACCCATTTCCCCTTGAACATCGCCAAACCCTCGGTCTGACTCAGCAGTTCGTGTACCTCCTCGGGAGTGATCGGTATTCCGTCGATCTCCATCGAAGGCATACAGGACAGAAGGGAATCCTTGTCCAATACACCCTTGCCACCGACCTTCATGGACATGGTAAGGCCTTTACCGTGTCTCCACCAGTTGGGTATACGGCAGAGCACGCCGCATTCCTCGTACATCAGGGTCTCTTTCAGGAACGTGAAAGCCTCATCGGAGGTGAACATGATGGGGTGGAAAAGTTCCCCGGATTCCATAAGGCCGGCAATCAGCTTGCTCCTGTCGGCGATCTTCGTCAGATCGGACAGGAGGTGTATCATCTTCTGATGATCGTCACGGTATTCGTCCAATGCATACCTGAGCGGAACGTGGGATTTGTGTTTCCCATCCTCGGACTCAGGGGAATATGTCGCCATGAAGGCGAAGGGCATATCGGAATCACCGGACCTTTCGACAAGATGGAAGAATATCCTTCCCGGGGTATGGAGGTTGGAGTTCTTCGATGCGAAATAGTATTCCACGGTACCGTCGAACGACCCTATATCGGATACGAACATCTTCAGAAGACGGGTCCATATCCCTTTAATCCAGGATTCACTGACATATTCCGAACCGGGGATGAACGGAACGGAGGCCGCAAGCGATGCAAGACCTACGTCCGGCATGTCCACTTCGGCACGTTTCTCCTCGATATCTGGTGTACGTGAAAGGTTATAGAGCAAGGTAGAAGAAACGGAATGGAGGAATTTCAGGGAAGGGGTGAAGGTGGGGTCCGCCACGGTGAAACCCAGTTCGTAAAGGGCACGGTATTTGTCCGTCCTGAACGATTCGACGAATGGATCCGATACAATGGAACGCGATGACGGATCTATCTCGAATCCACGAGGACGTATGATTATCTCAAAACCTGAGTCCGTTTTTCCCTTGGCCCTGACCATACCTCGGAATGGGGACCAATCTATAATA
>JAKSHW010000014.1 GCA_024399195.1 archaeon
GAGCACCCCGCGGCGACAGGCCTCAGGGCAGCGGAGCACCCAGGGGAGACCGTCCGTTCACCCCCAAGACGTCTACTGGCGCAGCTAAGCCTTCGTTCGATTCCGATTCTGACAAAGATGCAGACCTCGGTTCCGAGGGACTTGGAGACGCACCCAAGGCAGCCTTCATCAAAAAGCCCGAATCCAACTACAGTATGTCCTACCGCGGTTCTTCCCAGAGGGCATCTGCCGGAAGGAGCGGTCCCTCGCCCAACAGGCAGGTAAAGAAAGGCAATTCCGGAGCGAAACCAAACAAAGAAGCATCGAAGAGGCAGTCTATGCTCAACACGCATAAACTCAACCCCTTCAAGTACGACATGAACGAGATCCTGTCCCAGTCCTCCATGGACCCCACCATGGCATCCTCGTTCCTTGCAACCGTCATCGCAAAGGCGTCCCGTATCTCCACCAGAGATGCAAAGGATTATGCAAAGACCTTTGTCGATGAAGGTAACCTGACCAAGGACGAGTTCGACAAGGTCTCCAAGCTCATGGACAGGTACAGCAAATACAGGTGATCCCGTGAAATCTGTGGAACTCGGTAAAGGTAGGGTATTCGTCCTGACCATCGATACCGATGAGTCGATCAAAGGTTGTATAGAAGAGTTCTGCAAGTCAAACGGCATCAAAGGGGCCAAGGTTACCATCCTCGGAGGTATTCAGCGCGGTTCTACCTTCGTGTGTGGCCCTTCCTTGACCAACGGAGAAGTAGGTGCTCCGATTAAACCCCTCACCTACACCACCGACGCACCTACTGAGTTCTTGGGCGTCGGTACGATATTCCTCAACGAGGATGGTGAGCCCGTTATGCATCTCCATGGTACATTGGGGAGACAGGGCATGTCCGTGACCGGATGTTTCCGTGAAAGGGCCCTTGCATGGCTTACTATGGAAGTCATCATAGAGGAACTTGTAGGGGACCTCCCCGTCAGGGTAATGGACAAGGAGCTTTGCGTGGCTCCATTGGTAATCCGTTGAGCTCTAACGGTCTGAAGCGGTTCTTGCTCATGGTTTTTGAGCGTATCGCAAAAAGAGGTTGTCGTCCTCCGATGGAAAAATGAAGGTGGGTTTCCCCACCGTTTGTTTCAACGTCTGTTGTAACGGTCTGCCCAGCGGTTGAAGATGTTGTCGGTGTATTCGTTCATGATCTTCGTATCGGATCTGTTGTTTTCACCGGGGACAACGAATCCGCTGATGGGGTATTCCTTGTCACAGTAAGGGCATCTTACATTGGGGCAACGCTGGTTGGCCTTAGGGCAGTATTTGCATGCGACCGCCCTAGACTGGAAGAGACTGAACTCATGTCCACAGGAGGGGCAAAGATATCTGCGTGCAGCGACCTTGAGCTTCTCATCGATCTTCGCAGCCTGTTCCTCAGGTGTGATGTACATCTTCTGGGAAGGGGAGAGAGGCTCACGGTAGGTCGGCTGGTAATCGTTCTTGCTGGACATGTGATACCTCAGATACCTTTGGCGGCGTGTACGACGGCGGTAAGGATATCGCTGTCACTGCACTGTTCCACGAAAGTACCGGTGACGATCGCGTTTGCTCCCGCTTCCCTTGCGGCTTTGGCGGCCTCGGGGGTCCTGATGCCTCCGCCGACGATGACGGGGATGTTGACGGCTTCTCTCACGGCTGTGATCATCTCGGGGGAGATGGGTCTGTCGGCACCGCTTCCGGCCTCGAGATAGATGAGTTCCATTCCGAACATTTCTGCGGCAAGTGCATATCCGATGGCCATGTCGATATCGTCATGTCCGACGAGTTTGGCTTTGGTGATCTTGGAAACGGTCATTCCAGGTTCCACGATGATGTACGCCATGGAGATGGTCTCTACGCCGGACATCTTGATGTAGGGTGCGGCATAGGCGTGACCGTGGGTGATGTACAGGGGGTCGGTGGAATTGATGACGGTCATGAAGAATATACCGTCGACCTCGGAGGTCAGGGCAGTGTGGCTGCTGGGGAAGTAGATGGTGGGAAGGCCTGCACTTTCCCTTACTGCGATGGCGGCGCTGCTGAGGGATTCGCTGGTGACTCCCGTGGATCCTCCGAGCATGAACGCATCGGTTCCTGCCGCTTTCAGTTTGGCCGCGATCTCCCTTGCCGAAGCATCGGTAAGTTTTGCGGGGTCGGGGTCGAGAAGGGTAAGGTGTACGGTTCCCTTCTTCATTTTTTCGAAGAGATATTCTTTAAGGCCGGTCATGTGACACACCATTATTGTGCGGTCAACAATGACTGTTGCCGCGTCTGGCGGACACTAGGACGGCACAGTAAATAAAACATACGAAAATAAAAAGTGGACAGGGGACGGTTACATCCCCTATCACAACAGAATCATTCAGTTTTTGAATATGTGGTAGTGTCTGGACAATGTTCCATGGACGTATTGCACGTACATGCATTCCAACTTCATACTGTCGGTCTGGAATACATGGGGGAGGACCACACCTGCCTTTCCTGTGGGGGTAAGGACCTTGGGGAACGCATCCAGGGCTCTTTTGTAGATGCTGTCGATGTTCTCTCCGCCGGTCTTGGTGGATCTGCCATAGGGGGGATCGCAGGCGATCGCATCTATCTCTGAGAATCTCTCGGGTATGTCGCTTATGTCGATGGTTTCGAAGTCGGCGATACGGAGTTTGTAGAAATCCATGTTCTCACGGGTTCCTGCCACCATTTCGGGATCGAAATCAGATGCAACGGCCTTCATTCCCATCGATGCGGCCTCGATGACTATACCGCCGGTCCCACAGAAAGGATCCAGTACGGTACCTCCGCGTTTTACACCGGTGAGGTTGATCAGGGCACGTGCGTATTTGGGATGAAGCGATATAGGTGAGAAGAACGGTCTTTCGCTGACCTTTCTTTCACGTAGAAGGTCCGCATTGAACGTCTTGTCTATGATGTATGCGGAGATCCTGTCGCTGATAAGGATACGGATGAGGATGTCTGGGTGTTTGAGATCCACATCGTTGTGTTTGGACAGAATGGCACCGACCGAACGGATGATCTTCTGCGAATCCACTTCTGCGTTAAGGCCCTTGTAACGTAGATGGCGGATGGCAAAAGTGCCTTCGGGGAGTTCGAGATTCTCGAAAACGGAAAGATCATCGGACTCAATGAATCCGATGAACCTTCCCATTTCATGGGTAAGGGCAAGGCGGTTGTTGATGTCATCTACCTTTTCTTCAGGCAGCTCCATCACAACGTAGCCCGGCCCTTCGCATATCAGTTTGCATGCACCGTCGGTCTCGGTCGACACGGTCGCCTTGACCTCATCCGCGGGCATGCCTTCCAGCTCGCCCAGGAGTTCGAAGAGATATGTTCTGTTCACGTACGGGTTCAGAACTCAGTCCTTAATACCGTCTTCGGTCACCTGGAAGGGTGCTTCTCCTTCAGGCATGTTGGGGGAGTCGATCAGTCTTGCGATCCTCTTTCCGGCCTTTGCCTTCCTGAGGTACACACGGAAGGTGGCGGTGTGACCTACGACATGTCCTCCGATAGGCCTGGTGGGGTCTCCGAAGAACGCATCGGGCTTGGATGCGACCTGGTTGGTGACCGCAATGGCGGCATTGTTGACGGTAGCGAAGCTCAGCAGGTCGTGCATGTGGCGGTTGAGGATCTGCTGCCTCTCTGCAAGGGCTCCCCTTCCGAGGAACTCCGCCCTGAAGTGGGAGGTGAGGGAATCGACGATAAGGAGCCTGACCTTGACGTCCTTTGCAAGTTCCATGGCCTTGTCCACGAGAAGGACCTGGTGCTGGGAGTTGAACGCCCTTGCGACATGGATCCTCTTGAGGGTCTCATCGGGGTCTACCTGGAGGTAGTTACACATCTGGATGATCCTCTCGGGCCTGAAAGTGTTCTCGGTATCGATGATGATGACATCGGAATCGAGTCCACCCCTTTCTTCGGGAAGGGTGGCGTTCACAGCAAGCTGGAAGCAGACCTGGGTCTTACAACTACCGAACTCTCCGAAAAGTTCGGTGATGGACTGGCTCTCGATACCTCCTCCGAGGAGTTCGTCGAAGGCTTTGGATCCTGTAGTGAGCTTGGTGACCGCTCCACGCCTCTGGAGGATGCTGTCACCGGTCTCGAATCCACCGATGTCGGCACAGAGCTTTGCGCCTTCGATGATGTCCATTGCTTTTTTCTCACCGATCTCACAGGTCTCTGCAAGATCCTTGGGGGCGGCTACTGCGATAGCCATGATTTCGGAATAACCTGCTTCACGGAGTTTTTCTGCGATTGCGGGTCCTACGCCGGGGATATCTTCGAGGGTTTTCTCAGCCATCATTATCACTTAGACCTCCACACGCATAGACCCTATTTAAGGTTCGACGGGGGAGGTGACCGAAAGTGACCGAAAGTACCGATTTACGGTCGGGGTACCGATACTGCACGTCCCGTATCGGAGTTCTCCGAAGAACCTTTATCTATACGTGCCAAGATGCGGATGTGTTATGGCAAAGAAAAGACGCCTTATTCAAGAGGAAGCAGTGGAAGATTACACTTTCACACCCAAGGACTTCGACGAGCGTGAGTTCATTCTGAAAGACCTTTATGGAACCAGGGTTCTTTTCATTTACATCGTTGCCGCTATCGTTACCGGAGTCGTCGCTGGCCTCATCTACGGTCTCATCGACAACAAGACCTGGGTCGCACTTATCGACACCCTGCTTGTGTTCGTTGTATCGTTCGGTCTCAGCAAGGTTCTTCTCAAGGCCGGATTCAGGGTCGATCTTCTCGAACCCAGATCCATCGTCGGGGATATCTTCATCTTCCTCGTAATGGCCCTTGGTATCTGTATCCTTGTGATCAATATCTGATCGGGACCTGTAAACCACTTCGGAAACCCTTTCACTTTTTTGGACAATTATCGATTCCTGGATGCCCGTCGTCCGATTATGGGGATCATTCGGTTTCCCAAGGCATTCTGGGGGACACGAGGTTCCTCAGAAGCTCCGACGGGCATTTTTCCAAGGATTCCTCATGGTCGTATACCTGTAGGCTTCCTATATCGAACTCCTTTCCGATACCTGCCTGGGATGCAGTGGATTCCAGGACCTGTTTGGCGGTGCGGTAAGGTCTTTCCGCGATCACGGTCCAACGGCCGTTCTCTACGAAAGGTGCCCCATAGACGTTGTCCTTCCATTTTTCAAGGAATGCCGCGGACATCCTCACCCATACGGGCGGTCCGATGTGTTTGCAGACCTTGGGGATCGTATCGTTCTCCAGCTCGAACGAGAGGTATATCCTCTTACCGTCATCGAAATGTGCGTAGTTCAGTCTGGACAGGCCGTTATCGTCGATCTTCTTCTCGAGCCCGGCCTTGGACTTCCACAGCTGACTGTAGATGTTCTCCTTTATCACGTCAGGCCTGTCGAACGAAAGACTGACTATCCTAGATCCTCTGTCTTCAACGATCCTCCTGATGTCCTCCTTGGGCATTTCAGGCCTCTTCTCGTAGAAGAAGAACCTCTTCGACGGGCATTTGAGGTATTCCTTCGAAGCCAATATGAACCGGGACAGGGTCTCCAGATGGACCGCGGACGCTACGTTCCTTTTAGGGTCTACAGGGTCGTAGAAGACCAAAGCAGAGTCTATGGCAGGCCCAGGCCCTTCCAGATCGATACGGGTGCCTGCATGCCATTGTTCTGCGGCGTTTTTCAGGACGTTCAGGAACGTTCCGTACTTCAGTACAAGGATCTCACAGAGATATCCTGGGAACCCGCGTATGTCCGGTTCGGCACCGTAGACCTTTACCCCTTTCATGAACTTCTTCAGCAGACGGATCTCGTCCCCTTGGCCGGGTTTCAGGTGGGACAGGACATATCTTGTATGGAACGGGGTACGGTCCACAGCGGTCTGAAGGGCATCCGTACCGGGGATGTCCATCGCAGGTACGAGGTCGACCTCCACGCCCATGTATCTGCCGGTGGTGTAGGGATGTTCGGCGTACATGCGTTGGCCGTGGAGCACGTCCTCCCCTATCTGAAGTCCGGTCTTCACCAGTTCCTCACGGGCGGTACCCATGGGGAAAAGGATGAAAAGATCGAGATCTGGGTCATCGAGATAGGTCCCTTTGGAGTATGAACCGGTAAACATGGTTTTGGCATGGATATTGTGCTCTTTCAGGTAGGTCTCCACGTTCTCACGGAGGATCTTTGCGACGGAATCGATGTGTTCCGAATCCTCCCTGGTGGGCCTTATAATCTCAAGGACCTCTGTCTCGATGCTCATGTTCTGACCTCCGTGTGTATTCCAAATCGTTTCAAGGGGACCATGGAGGTATCCATGATCCAGGATCGTCGTATGTCTTCGCCATGGAAAGTTCTAACTTTTCCCCTACATCGAGAACCATGAGGTCCTTTCCGGCGATGGTCCTGACCCCTGTCTCCTTCTCACAGAATTCGACCTCTTTCTCCGGATCGGCTTTAAGGATCACTATTCCGAGGTGTATGAATATGGCGAGTTCCGGTTTCACCAGATTGAGCATTTCGACCGCTGTGTCCGTGCACATGTGGTAAGGTATCTCGTTTCCGTGAGGGGTGGTCACAGGCAGGATGAGCACCCTGCTTCCGATATACTGCTTCCCTATGTCCTCGTCGTACTCGGTGTCGCTGACGTACGATACGATCCCGTTAGGGGTATGGAATTTGAACCCTACGTTGGTGGGATCGCTGTGTCTTGCGTAGCATATGTCCGTCCTCAGTCCGTCGATGTTCAGGACATCCCCAGGTCTGAACGCGGTTATACCGTTCGTAAGTTTCATGTGGTACGGTGAAAGTACGGGTCCCAGTCCTTTCTCTCCGTTCACGACGGAGGTGCTTCCGTAGGTCCATCCACGTTTCACCCATCCGCCGTGGGTCATACCTTCTATGACCGATGCGGCATCGGAATAATGGTCAGGATGTGCGTGTGAGATCACGACCGAATCCGTGGTTCCCAGGTCGTAATGTATACGGTTCATCTGGGTCAGGGCCCCTGGTCCGGGGTCTACATGGAGCCTCATGGCAGGTTCGCCGTGTTCGATGAGCATACCGCCTGTGCATCTGGTCTGATACATCGTGGTATGTCTGCCACCGCCGGTTCCAAGGAAGGTGATACGGAAGGTCATGGATGTCATATCCGAATCTTTTCCTGACTATTATGCATTACCGTCTCCGCAACAGAATAATAATGACCTGCCGATAACGTTTTATGATCACTGTATTCAGAAACGCATGGATCGTCACCCAGAACGCCGGTCGTGAGATCGTCAAAGGTGACGTCACCGTAGACGGGGACCGCATCGTCTCCGTAGGTCCCGTGTTCAACGGAACCGCAGACCGTGAGATCGACTGTACCGGCGACATCCTCATGCCCGGTTTGATCAATACCCACACCCATGTCGCCATGTCCGTCATGAAAGGTGTGGTCGACGACCTTCTCTTCCCCGACTTCCTCAACAAGGTGTTCACCATAGATGCCGACAGGACCGACGACGACCTCGCCCTCGGAACCAAGCTCGGATGCATGGAGATGATGGCCTCCGGTACCACCACCTTCGTGGACCTCTACTATTCCGAGGATGTGATCGCGAAAGCGACCCAGGAAGCAGGTCTCAGGGGTGTCTGCTGCTGGTGCTGTCTAGATGAGGACAAGACCACCCAGAAAGGAAACCCTGTGCAGAACTGTAAGAACTTCTATTCTAAATTCAAGAACGAAAGGAAGATCATCCCCGGAGTCGGACTTCAGGGGGTCTATGTGTGCAACGAGGACACCTGTGTCGAAGCGAAGGCCTTCTCCGATGAAGTGGAGGCTCCCCTTACCTTCCATCTTTCCGAGACCCGTGGTGAGGTCAACGACCACAAGAGGCAGTACGGTATGAGGCCTGCAGAGTGGCTTTCCCACATAGGTGTCCTCGGACCCAGGGCCATTGCGGCACATTCCGCATGGCTTACCATGAACGAGGTCAGGCTCATGGCGGACTCCGGAATGTCCATCTCCTCCTGTCCCGTCTCCAACATGAAACTCGCCACCGGCGGTGTAGCACCCATACCCGAGTTCGAGAAATATGGCGTGAACGTATCATTGGGTACCGATGGAAACACCACCAACAACGCACTCGACATGATCTCCGAGATGAAGATCCTCGGTCTCCTTCAGAAATCCAGCCGTTGGGATCCCACTGTGACCCCTGCGCAGACCCTTTTGGATATCGTCACGATCAACGGTGCCAAAGCCATCGGTATGGCCGACTCCCTCGGATCCATCGAACCTGGAAAGTACGCGGACATTGTCGTACTCGACGGAAAAGCCCCCAACCTCAGACCGTTCCTTCCCGAGAACCTTGTGGCGAACCTCGCATACTCGCTGTCCCAGTCCAACGTGAAGACCGTCATGTGCCAGGGTGACATCGTCTACGAGGACAGGAAGTTCATGACCCTCGATGTCGAGAAGATCGTGGACGCTTCCGAAGACGCCTGGAAGAAACTCTGCCTCAGATGAAACCGTTCCGGCGGCCCCTCTTTTCTTCGGGGCCGTCGGTGATATGTATTCAGAACCCTAGGTCCTCTGCAACGAGGATTATCTTGACCCTTCCAGGTGTCCTGCAGAACGTCATCTGTTCGATGAAGTTGCACATGGATTTGGGATTGAGATTGTCCTGGGTGACATCGTCGTCGGTGAACAGGGTGTCCTCGTATCCGAAACGGCATGCGTTTATCTGTGCGGAAAGGGTCTCGGCCCTTGCAAGGGCCACTTCCTGCGTCATGCAGACCTTGTTCATACCTACCACTGCGATCACGTGCCTAGGGCCGAAGGTTATGGCGGCAACCCTGTTTCCGTTACCGTCCACATTGAATATCGTACCGTCGATGGCTACTCCGTTGAAACTGGTGAGGTAGTAGTCCACGGAGAAGGCCTTTCTCATGATCTCCTCCCTTTCCTCGGGGGTCTTCCCATCGGCTGTGTCCAGGACCGTGTAAGGGCCTTTCTTGAGCTCGTCTATCACTCCGATCTGTCCCAGGGTTATGGAGCCGCCCCATGCGATGGAGGACTCGGCAGGGATCAGGGCAAGGACCTTTTCCATGGCGGATTGACGGTCATCGCAGAAATGCACCTCGTACTGTCTGGATTCAAGGGCTTTTGTAAGGACCTCGGCAAGAACCTTGTAGTGTTTCTTCTTGGCGTTCAGGGCGATCTTGTCTGCGTTCGACATGGTCTTTAATGTCGTTCTGACTATATTGGTTTTCGAAGGAGGGTTTGTGAAATCCATCACCAACATCAAGTAGATCCTCCCTACGATCTCGATCTCTTGGGGGTACGGTACGATGGTTGCGGACCTGTCGGGGTCCGTACAGCCTAAGGACCTCCTTACCATTCCCCGAAGATAGCCGATGAGCCTGTGGTTGGATTTCGAAACGGCCATCTTGACCAACAGGGACCTGTTCTCACACAGGATACGATGGATGTCATCGAAATCGTTCACGAAATCCTTGTCGTAAAGGTCTATGCACTTCAGGACGCAATCGATCTTGTCATCGTAGTGTTTGTAGAACGTCGACGACGAGGTACCTGTCATTTTGCAGATCGATCTGACGGATACTTCGTCGAAATCCTTGGATTCCACGATCTCCATTATTGCGTTCAACGTCTTCTCGTTTCTGAGCATGGTTCTGTCTACCATGTTTGGCCATTGGGGTAGACCATCTGGTGTGTTCGGATTTATGTGCCAGAACTTATCGAGCCGATGTATGTCTTATCCGTGTTCCCGTTCGGGATATAAAATCCCCTGTCCTGAACAATGTATACCTTTGTTCAATCTAGATAGGATGGCCTTGTCTGTAAAACACGGTCAATAGGATTATATTCTGATTTTACCGTGAAGCGGACGTGATTTCAACATGGTCAGGAGATGTTTGCGTTGAGTGACCCCATAGAATTCGTCAATCTGAGGAAGGAGTATGGGTCGTTCACTGCGGTTGACGGATTGAATCTAAAAATCGCCAAGAACAGTTTTACAGGATTGTTGGGGCCGAACGGTGCAGGCAAGAGTACTTCTTTGAAGATCCTCACCAATCTCATCCATCCCACGTCCGGAAACGTGTATCTGAACGGATACGATGTCTTCAAAGACACCAAAGAGGCCCTTCAGGGTGTGGGTACCGTTGTCGAGACCCCCGAGTTCTATTCCTATCTCACCCCCGTGGAGACCTTCAGATACATCGGTGAGATCTATGGGATGTCCTCCGAGAGCATACGTTCTGAGACGACAGAGATCCTTCAAAGGGTCAAAATGGAAGAGTGGGCCGATAAGAAACTCGGTACTTTCTCCAAAGGAATGAGACAGAGGATATCGCTCGGACTTTCCCTTCTGAACAGTCCCTCCATCATCATCCTCGATGAGCCTACGTCCGGTCTGGATCCCCGCGGTATGGCGGAGATGAGGGAGATCCTGAAGAACATCAGGAACGACAAGAACCTGACCGTCCTCATGAGCTCCCATATGATGCACGAGGTCAGTGACCTGTGTGACCGTATCGCCATGATAAACAGGGGAAAACTCCTCCTGCATGACGATATCGACGTGGTCATCGGTGATTCGGATACCAGGGTCATCGTGATCAAACCTGTGGGCGATCCCAACGATGGAATGATCAAGGCGGTCTCCGACTACGACAAGGTAGTCAGTGCCGAGCGTTCCGGTGGAGAGATACTCGTAAGGTTCAAAGGAGAACGTTCCGACGTTGCGAAATACTTCAAGTACCTCGGACAGACCGAGTACGACATCTATTCGATGTCTGAAAGTTCCAACGCTCTGGAAGACAAATACCTCAGTCTTATCAAGGAGTCGAGATAAAATGGTAAGCAGTTTTTCCGATGATATGAGACAGGTCAAAGCGGTTGCCAAAAACGAGATACGCAAGTTCATCAGAGGACGCAAACTCGCGATTTTCCTCGGACTCATCGCACTCGTACTGTTTATGATAACCGTATTGCCCTATGTCCTGGGTGACGGTCTTGGGGACAATCCTATTGCGATCGCGGGAACGTATATCGGTTTCGTTGATCTGTTCGTGTTATTGGCATCCGTGTTCTTCTCCGCCACTTCTCTTGTTTCCGAGTTCGAGGAACGTACTGCCCTGATCCTGTTCACCAAGCCGATAAAGAAGTCTTCCATATTCCTCGGTAAGTTCCTTGCGGCGTTCGTAATAGTGTTCATGTTCATCCTGATCTACTATGTGGCCGCCGTCGTGGTCTCCCTCGTACTTGCAGGAACTGTGGCTTCCGGTGTATTGACCTCTGCCGCCTTGGCATTGCTTTACATCTTCTCTATGGTGGGTGTATCGTTCATGATAAGTGCGATCTCGAAAAAGGGAAGTACGGCATCCATCATGGTCATCGTCTTCGTCCTGTTGGTCCTGTCCATCGCAAGCGGCGTCCTTCAGATGTCGGACCTTCCCGATTGGTGGATTCTTTCCGCGACGGACATTTTCCATGTGATCGACCCCCTTAAATCCAGCGAACCCTTGCGTTCCGCAGTCGTAATGGTGGCATGGGGGGTTATCACTTCGGCAGTCGGATACGTTCTCTTCAAGAGAAAGGACTTCTGAAAGGAAACCTCTCAAACCTTTTACCTCCGATCCGGTCGATCCCGGTCGGGGTGGATTTTTCAAAAAAAAGGATACCAGACCTCGGATGTGTTCCAAGGTCTGGAAAGTCGTTTCAAGCACGCAGGAAGTCGGAGACTATGCGGTGGAGTGCGATATCGTTTATTTTGCCGGAGTTGGTGATGAGCAGCTCGGGCTCGATGTCGAAACCGTTCTCGATCCAGTTGAAGAGGGTCTTGGGCATGGCGTATGAGAACAGGTCTGCGAAGTACTCCGCATCCTTGGACTTGATCATGGGGTTCCATGATTTTATGTCGTCAAGGGTGGCATTGTAGATCCTGGACTGCAGGTAGTCGCAGAACTCCTCTTTGTCCTTGGAGTTGTATACCTGGGTCACAAGGTCCCTGTTCGCATACAGCTGATGTACCATGAGGTCGTATTCTTCCCTCCACATCATCGTTTCCGGTTTGGGAGCTTTTATCGACTCGTTCTCAAGGATCCACTCTACCATGGACAAGGTGTTCTTGAAGTGGTAGTAGAAGGTCTGACGGGTCACATCGCTCTTGAATGCGATTTCATTGACGTGCACGTTGGAGTAACCGTTCTTTGCTACGAGGCCCTTGAAAGTGGTGATGAGAGTGTTTTTGATAGTTGAGTTCATAGTACGTTCTTTGATTTTAGATATAAAAAAGGAGCAGTTTTGCGAATTTCTTTACAGAACACTATAATGTAAATCGCGCACAGTATTACGAGTTTTTTGAACAACTCAACTATCTTTTCACTCGCTCATTGTGTAAGGGTTCCCCGGTCCTCTACCTCTTTTCCGTCGGAATATATGGTTATCGTTCTTACAGGGATTTCCTTCGAGCAGTTCTCGAGTGCCTTCGATACCTGTCTGACGATCCCGGAACAACAGGGAACATCCATACGGGTTATCGTTATGCTTTTCACATCGTTGTTTGCAAGGAGGTCAGTGAGTTTGTCCCAACAGTCTTGGGGATCGAGTTTGGGACAACCGATGACGATCTTACGTCCTTTGATGTAGTTCCCATGGAAATTCTTGTTTGAGAACGCGGTACAGTCGGCGGCTACCAGAAGATCGCACTCCTTGAATACGGGGGAATTGGGGGATATCAGCCTGAGCTGAATAGGCCATTGATTAAGGTTTCCGTTCTCTCCATTATTAACAAATATTCTATTATTTGTTTCACCGGAGTATGTCATGGGGATACCCGGTCCCATGATGTTCTGTGTGGTCTTAGGTGTCACGGGAGCTCTTTTTACGATAGTAAGAGCATTGACAGGGCATGCAGGAAGACATGCTCCCAATCCGTCACAGCAGGCATTATCGACTAATGCCGCTTTGTTGTTGACCATACGGATAGCCCCTTCTGAACAGGCGGAAACACACTTGCCACATCCGATGCATTTATCTACGTCTATAGAAATAGTTGTCTCGTTCATTTCTTTTGAATAGAGAAATGCACTAAAATATATTGCGTATAATATAGTTGAATAAATCTAGATTATACATTATTGCGTATAGTATAGTTTGATAAATATAGATTATATTTTTCAATATATTATGTAAATTAACAATTTTATTGAGAATTTCTTGATTATTAGTAAAATATTAAATAGCGTAGATATTGCGCTTAAGTATGCCCACTTCAAAAAAAGTGATGATTGCATGTGTTTCTTTTGAAACTGTTAAGGTTGTTCAACCTGCAATTCATTACGATGTAGATGAAATCCATTTGTTCCATATGGGCATGCGTGGCGTGTATAAGGAGTTCTATGATGAGGTTTGTGATCAGCTCCTTAAAAACAAGCCATCTATTAGTATTGAGGAACACAATCAAAACATAATGGATTTTTCAGAACTGTTAAGGAGTCTTCTCAACCTGGTTGATTCCCTGAAAAAATGCGATGTCCTTATCAATGTGTCTGCGGGACCGTCCGAATTCATTGCGGCCGGAGTTATCGCGTCACACATGTCCAAAGGAGTAACATCGTTCACAGTGTCTTCATCGGAATATACTGTGAAAGACCCGTCCATCTATTATGTAGACGGAAAACCTGTAGGGATGGCGTCTGCTGTATTGCCTCCTGTGGAAATCCCTCCGTTCAATATCGAAAGATATCCGGATGATGTGGTTGCAGGTTTGAAGCGTCTCCATTTTAGGCGTGAACATGGTCTCTCTGTCACTGCAATGGCTATGATAGAGGATCTCAAAGAGAACGGGATTTGGAATTATACCTTGAATGATAGTTGTGAAAAGACCGATATCAAGCAGAAAGAAACGATGTATTACCAGCGTCACTTTGTAACTGCTTGGGCGGAAAACGGTTGGATCGATAAAAGTAACAGGAAGGTCAAGTACCTTATCACTCCTGTTGGTAAATCCGTTCTTAAAATCTTTTGTGATATTTCTGAAGGGTCATTCTGACCCTTCATCTTTTAGATTGCTGATCCTGTTCTTAGCATGTCTACAGTACTCGGGACTTATTTCCGAACATATGTATTTGCGATTGAGGAGTATTGCCATTTTAGGGACAGTTCCTGAGCCCATGAACGGGTCATAGACCAGTTCCCCTTCATTGCTCCAGGACAGGATATGGTCTCTCGCCAATTCTTCCGGAAATACCGCAGGGTGGTTGTTTCCACGGTCCTGGGCGACGCGGATGTCCCAGACATTGTCTCTTTTCTTGAATTTGCCTACGACGAAATCGGGAACGTCTACATCCCTCTTTCCATCTACGTGTTTCCTCGCTCCCCTTGCGACCATCCCTGCCATTTTGGCGGGAACGTCTTTGATCAGGTTCTTGGTCGCGATACGTCCTTTCGAAAACACGAACATGTACTCGAAACTTTGGCGATAGCAGTTGTTCGAACCGAAGTTGAACGAATTGGGTTTATGCCAGATCATGGTGTCATGCAGTTTGAACCCGATCTCCTTGAAGTACAGGGCCTGTTTGAACGAGGTCCCGGTTTCATCACCGTTGCGTGTTTCGTCACCTACGACCCATACGACGACTCCTCCTTCTTTGGTTATGCGGAAAAGTTCTTTGGCCGTGGTTTCGAAATCGAATGTAAATCCATTGTAATCTTTCATACCGTCGTATGGTGGAGAGGTTACGGTGAGATCTACGAATCCGTCCGGCATTGACGACATTGTGTCGATGCAGTCTTCATTGTAGATCCGGTTCACTTCGATCATTTTAGGCTCGTATGTACCTATACTAAAAAAGGACTACCCACAATGTGGAAGATTGTGAACAAACAAGGGAATCCGCAGTTGGAATTTGTAAGAAGTGGTCCCCACTCCCTGATTTGAACAGGGGGCCTGCTGATTTCAGCGGCTGTATCGGATCTCTCCGAGAACACTCTACAGTCAGCCGCTCTAGCCAGTCTGAGCTAAGTGGGGATATTGGGAAGATATATCAGTGATATAAAAAGGTATTGATACCCTTCTTTAACCGATATAACTCAGGTCTTCTTCGTTGGTTCTCGAAGCGGCATCCACCTGTCCGGTGAGTTCATCGATGCTTTTGATGTTCTCATCGATCTCCGCAGTGTCCATCTCTTCGATGGAGAACATTTTGGCGAGGATGTCTATGACCTTCTTCGCACCCTTGTGGTCAGCGAAGAATCCAGGGGTTTCGCCCATCAGGCAGAACGAATCAATTCCGTTGAGTTTCGCCAATCCGATAAGGGCCCCTGCGGCACCTACGACACCTGCCTGGGGTTCACCGGGATTGAACTGTACTCCAAGGGGTTCGAGTTCGTCTCTGAGCTCGATCCTGGACATGACTCCGAAAACACGGGGTTCGTTCTCCAACATCTTTCCGAGACCGAGTCCGCCGAGGGTTATGACCCTTGATACACCGTATGACATCATTATCTCCATGACGTCCTGGGCAAGGACGAACTGTCCTTCAGGGGTGCTTCCTTGGTAATCTCCTCTCAGGAAGACGATGTCCTGACCGTTGGGTGCTTTCGCATACCAGAGTTCGTTACAGGCCATATGGAAGACGCAGTCCTTGTCGGGTATGGCCGCAGGTGGGAAGTGCATGGAAATGATCGTGGCGAACTTCGTGGCTTTCAAAGTGTCTGCTATGAAATCTCCGGATATCTTTCCGACGTTGCCAAGTCCAGGTAAGGCCTCTATGAGTATGGGGTCTTTGAGGACCGGTTTGGAATCATACTTTACGATACTTTCCATTTTCTCCATACTCCGCTTTTATGGAAATACGACGATACTTTCCGTATCTGTCTTCAGGTGAAAATTTGGGGGGTATTGGTGAAACTGTTTTGACTGAGCAAGCTACGCAGTTATCCTTAAGGGTGTAACGCCCGCATTTAGGACACTTGCGTAGCTGACTACTCATATCATTTGCTCTCGCGCTTCAGAGTGGCGATGCCACCGTTAGAGGTGAGGGCGTTAATGGCGGCATTGGAGACCTTTTTGAGGACCTCTTCTGCCTCCTTGTACTCGGGAGCACAAACAACAACCCTGTATCTGGGCGAACCGACGCTGGTGATCTTAGCATCGGCTCCATCAGCCGCTTCGATACCTGCGAGGAGGGCTTTCCTGATCAGCTCCACTCCATTGGGGGCGGAGGAGGTCATCTCAAGGACGGCCTCGATCTGGACCGCGGGAGGAGCGATGTTCTCTTTGGCGACCTCGGTGAAGGTCTCGAGCCATTCTCCTTCGTAGTCCTCGTTGAAGGTTTCGGGGTCAGCGACGACGCTTTCAAAGGCATCGTAAAGGGTTCCGTAGTCTTCCACCATGGTGTTACCGAAGATATCCCATGCCTCATCGACACTGACAGACATCCTCTGGGCAACGATCTCGAGAAGCTTTTCGGCTTTCTTCTCGTTCTTCCACTGCTGGATCCTTTCTCTTTTCTGATGATCGTTGACGGATTTCAGAGAAAGGTCGATGTGACCTTTCTGTGAATCGACGCCGAGAACCTTACAGACAGTTTTCTGTCCTTCCCTGATGTAGTCTCTGATGTATTTAACCCAGCCAGTGGCGACATCCCTGACGTGAATGAAGCCTTCCTTGTCGTCGTACTCGTCAAGGGTGACGAATGCACCGAAGTTTTTCACCGAGGTGACGGTGCAGACTACAAGTTCCCCATTCTCAGGGAAGCCTCTGGCTCTGGACATCAGCCAACCACCTCAAGTACCTCACCGCTGATCTCGCCGTTTCCACCCTTGGGGGTGACGAGGACGGATCCGCAAACGTGGCAAAGTACTTTGGTAGCAGCTCTCTTGAAGACGATCTGCTCGTTCTGACAGTCAGGGCATTTGACTTTGACAAAGTTGTTAGCCATTTAAATCACTCCGTAAGCTCGAACTTCTTTGCCCTAATGCAGGTGGTGAGGTGTGCCTTCTTGCAGGATTCGCATCTGTATCTGATGTTGACCCTCTTAGTGGGCTTCTCTCTTCCTTCGGGCTTAGGCCTGGGGAAACCTCCGTAACCAGAGGTAACCTCTCTGAATCTCCTCTGACCCCATTTAAGTTCGCTTGCTTTCTTCTTCTTGACCCTCTCCACTGCGTGGGTGGTGTGGGTACCACAGAAGGGGCAGTAAGTTTTAACAGTTCTCGGCATCTTCATTGAAATCACCTAATGAAATGCAAATGCAACCCGCTCTAATGGACAGGTTCTATTTAATGGCGCTCATTCTTGTTTCTTATATATAATAAGTTCAGTCCATGACCGTGACTGAACCATCAGGATGAGCTACCACGACGGCCTCTGCGATATTGAGGAACAGTCCACACTCCACCACACCGGGGATGCTGTCGATCGCGGACTGAAGGAAGAACGCGGTCTTGATACCCTCGGGGAACCTGCAGTCGTAGATGTAGTTGCCACCGTCGGTGACGAAGGGTGCACCGTCTTTCATTCTGAGGACGGGTTCGCATCCCTGTCTTTTAAGGGCGTATGCGGTCTTGGTGTGTCCGAACTGGAGCACTTCCACGGGGAGGGGCTCTTTGGTTCCGAGGTTCTCGACGAGTTTGGATTCATCGACCACGATGATCTCGCTCATGGAAGCGGATGCGACGATCTTCTCTCTGAGGAGTGCTCCTCCGAGTCCTTTGATCAACTGCTTCTTGGGATCCACCTCGTCGGCACCGTCGATGGTAACATCGATGTGGGTGATGTCGTTGAGGTCTACGATCTCGATACCGCATTCACGTGCGAGTTCCTCGGATGCGACGGACGTGGCCACGCATTTGAGCTTATATCCGGACTGTACGAGCTCTCCGATCTTCTTGATGGCGAAATATGCGGTGGATCCGGTTCCAAGACCTACTGTCATTCCGTCTTTCACGTAATCGGTAACGGCTTTCTCAGCCGCAATCTGCTTCATTTTTTTCTGGTCGTACTCGGTCATTAAGCTCGCCTTAGGCTCGGATGGGGCAACATTAAATTAAAGTATCGGGCGTTGGGGGAGTCATGCGTTTGGCTTCTCTGTACTCCGGCGGCAAAGATTCCGCTTTTTCTCTCTATGTCGCAGAACAGATGGGACATGAGGTCCCCTACATCGTCAACATCGTTCCGGAGGACAAGGCCTCGTGGATCTTCCACACCCCCAATCTCAACGTGGTCCCTGCTATGGCCGAGGCCATGGGGAAGAAACTGGTCCTCGGCAGGAGCACCGGTGAGGAGGACAGCGATATGAAGGGTCTCCACGATGCGTTGGAAGGTCTCGACATCGACGGTGTCGTCGTGGGTGCCGTATGGTCCGACTACCAGTGGGACAGGATGAACATCGTGTGTGGCGACCTCGGTCTGAAACTCATCGCCCCCATGTGGAGGAAGGACCAGGACATGCTCATGGACCAGATCATCGATGCAGGTATCGAAGCGGTCATCGTCGGCGTGTACGCGGAAGGTTTCGACGAGTCCTGGTTGGGCCGTCCCATCAACCGCGAGACACTTGCCGAACTGAAGAAACTGAGGGAGAAATACCACATCAGTATCATGGGCGAGGGTGGAGAGTACGAGTCGATGACCCTGTACTCCCCCGTTTATTCCCACGCCTTGGATATAGACGGTTTCGAGAAGGAGTGGAGCCGTAACAACGGGACGCTCAGGGTGAAGTCCCTGGTTCCCCGTCCTTGAAGGCTCCGGGTTTGAATTTTCCGAGTCTCAGTGCGTTCAACGTCACCGATACGGAGGACAGCGACATAGCTGCCGCCGCCAGCATAGGCATGTGCGAGAATTCGCCCATTCCGAGCACGTATGGTAGTCCTGCGGCTATCGGGATGCATATGGCGTTGTAGACGAACGCAAGGAACAGGTTCTGCTTGATGTTGGCCACGGTGGCCCTTCCGATCTCCAATGTGGCGGGAACGGTCCTGGGGTCGTCGTTCATCAATACCACGTCGGCGGCACCGATCGCTATGTCGGTACCGTTCCCGACGGCCATTCCTACATTGGCCTGGGTGAGGGCAGGGGCGTCGTTTATACCGTCGCCGACCATTCCGACGGTGCATTGGGTCACCTGGAGCTTCTTGACCTTTGCGAGCTTGTCCGCGGGAAGTGCTCCGAAGACGACCTCGTCGATGCCTACGGACCTTCCTACGGCCTTTGCCGTGGCCTCGTTGTCTCCGGTGACCATGATCGGTCTGACCCCGAGGGATTTCATGGTGGCGACCGCCTTTGCGGAATTCTCCTTCAACGGATCTGCCACCGCGATTATTCCTGCAGCCTTTCCGTCTATGGCGACGAACATACAGGTCTTCGCCTGGGAGGAGAGCCTGTTGTAGTCCTCTTCCAGAACGGACACATCCGTTTCGGACATCTCCATGAGTCCGCGGTTTCCGATAGAGACGGTCTTTCCGTCCACCGTGCATCTGATGCCGTTTCCGGTGAGGCTTTCGAACGAACCGTACGCAGGTATGGCGATTCCCCTGTCCTTTGCGGCCTTCACTATGGCGGTGGCTAAGGGGTGTTCGGAATCGGACTCGGCGGCCGCAGATATCGCAAGCAGGGTGTCTTCGTCAGTACCTGAGGCGACTATGTCGGTGACCTCGGGTTTTCCTTCGGTCAGGGTACCGGTCTTGTCGAGGATGACGGTGTCGATACGTCCCGAGGCCTCCAACTTGGCGGCGCTCTTGAACAGGATTCCGTGCTTTGCGGCCTTTCCGGTACCTACGATGATCGCAAGAGGGGTGGCAAGGCCCAACGCACAGGGGCACGATATGACGAGCACGGACACGAGAACGGTCACGGAGAAGGATATACTCCTTCCGGAGACCAGCCATGCGATGCAGCACAGGAGGGCTATGAGCAGGACCGATGGTACGAACACCGCGGCGACCCTGTCCGCAAGACGGGCCATGGGGGCCTTGGTCCCCTGTGCACCTTCGATCATGCCGATGATCTGGTAGAGGACGGTGTCTTTGCCGACCTGGTCCGCACGGACCCTGAGGCTTCCCGTACCGTTCACGGTGGCACCGTAGACCTTGTCCCCGACCTTCTTGGTGACAGGTATGCTCTCACCGGTCAGCATGGACTCGTCGATGGAGGAAGTACCTTCGAGGACGGTACCGTCCGCAGGAACGCCTTCGCCAGGCCTTACAAGCATTATGTCCCCTTCCACGAGTTCCTCTGCAGGGATACGGACCTCTTTGCCGTCACGGATGACGGAGGCCTCCGCGGGTTCCATGTCGAGAAGACTGTTTACCGCATCGTTGGTCTTCACCTTTCCACGTGCTTCGAGGTATTTTCCGATGGAGACGAAGGCGATGATCATCGCCGCGGAGTCGAAGGACAGGCTGTCCATGAACCCCATGTCCCCTTCCCATATGCGGTATATGCAGTACAGGCTGTAGGTGAACCCCACTCCCGTTCCCAACGCCACAAGGGTGTCCATGCTCGGGCTGCGTCTGATGAGAGCGGGGATCCCACGGATGTAGAACCTCCTTCCCGACCAAAGCACGGGGATGCATAGCACCATCTGTGCCAGAGAATACAGGAGACAATCGTCCGACAACGGGACTTTGATATTGAAAAGCATTCCCGCCATCGAGTATACCGCCAAAGGTATCGCGAAGACGATGGCGATCAACAGGTTTATCTTACGGTCACGGGCTTCTTTCAGGTCTGCTTCGGCGATGGATTTCGCATCGCCTTCGATGACCGAGTAACCCGCCTTGGTTATGGCTTTGACGATCTGATCGTGGGAGATCTTGCCGTCATCGTAGGTCACTGAGGCGGTGTTGTTGCCGAAATTGGCAACGGCCTCGGAGATCCCGGGTAGTTTTTTCACAGAGGATTCAATCTTTATCGCACAGGCGGAACAGGTCATTCCCCCTACGCGCAGGGTCTCCTTGGTCTCGCTCATTTCAGAACAGACCTTTCTTGATCTTTGCAGGGAAGCCTACGTCGACGACCTTCTCGACAAGCTGCTCGGCGGAGATGACGGACTCGTCGTAGTCCATGGTGGCTTTTCCGATCTTCACGTCGAGGTTGGTGACCCCGTCCACACTGAGGACCTCGGTGACCTTGGCGGAGCACATTTCACACATCATGTTGTCGATTTTAAGAGTAAGTTTTGTCATGCCTACAAATTGACGTAGGGAAGATATATACTAATCTGTCCTGCAAACGGTTATGGTTGGCAGTATTCTCCGTGTATATTATTAAGCATTACATTTACACTGTCGTTCTGTTGGTTTTTCTGCTCCAATCTGGAGATTATGCGGGATATCTCCTTTTCCGGAGACCTGCACAGATTGGGGGTCCAGACCCTTACCATGTTCCACCCCCTCGATTCGAGGTATTTCCGTCTGTGGTAGTCCCTTTCCCTGGCGTTCTCCGACTCCTTGTAGAGCCTCGTATCGTGTTCGATACCCAGGACGTACCTGTCACCGTCTCTGACGGCCATGTCTATGGTGTATCCCCCGATTCCGATGTCCCTGTCGACCACGTACCCTTTCCCGACCAATGCATCGTATACGAGGTCCATAGCAGGATCATGTCTGGAGGCAATTTCCTCTCCGATGTCTCCGGAAGGGAGGAAGGAGGACAGGATGGTCTGTGCCAGTATTTTGTTCCCGTTACTTACGGCCCTTGCGTACTGAAGGTATTTCTTCAGTATCTTGGGACCTACGCTCGCGGTCTCCTCGACCTTCAGTTCCTCGGGTTCGAAGGAGCTGACGATGTGTATCTTCTTCTTCGCCCTGGAGATGGCGACGTTGAGTCTGTTCTCCCCACCGCGCATGTTCAGCCATCCGAACCTCTGTACGAACTTCCCTTCGGAGTTCCTTGCGTAACCCACGGAGAATATGATGATGTCCCTCTCGTCCCCTTGCACGGATTCGATGTTCTTCACGAACAGACCGACGTCCTCCCCGTTGTCGGTCCTCCTTACCTCCTTGCTGATGGCGTTGGAGAACGAACGGTCCTTGGAGGCGGCCTCCTCGATCCTGTCGTTGATCAGGTCCCTCTGTCCGATGTTGAACGTGATTATGCCGACGGTCTCATTGTCGGACCTTGTACGGAGGACCTCTTTCAGGACCTCCACGACCCTGTCCGCCTCGACGTAGTTGCATTTGTCCTCCCACAGTCCGTTGACCCTGTGCATCTCTATGGGCGGTTTCTCAGGTTCCTCCGTGTTGGGGGAGACATGGAGCCTGCCGTTGTAGAACGCATAGTTCGAGAACGCGATAAGTTCCTCGTATTTCGACCTGTAATGGAAGTTAAGAAGGAAATTGTCGTATCTGGCTCTTGCAAGGTCGAGAAGACTCTCCTCGTCGAGAACGGATCCTATCTGTTCGTCCGAATCGTCCTCGTCGTAGCTCAGTCTGCCGGTACCGAGGCTGGAGGGTCTGAGCTGTCTGTGGTCCCCTGCGACGACGACCTTCTTCGCACGGTATATCGAAGGGATACCTTTCTCGACGTACATCTGCGAGGCCTCGTCGAACACGAGGAGGTCGAACATGCCCATCTCCATGGGGAGGATCTCCGAGACGACCTCGGGGGTCATCAGCCATACGCGTACGCCCTTGAACAGTTCGTATCCGAAACGGTTCACGAACTTGTTGATGCTCCATTTCCTCTTGTTGTCGACGATCCTTGCGATGTCCTGGTATCTTTTGGAATCGGTGATGTATCTGAGCTCCCCGCTGAGGATGTCCTCTGCAAGGTCCATGGTGGTCTCCCTCTTCTCCGCCATGGCGGAATCCATGACCGACAATGTGGAATCGAAATCCGGCAACCGGTCCAACATCTGACGGTGGGACCTGTCGAACTTGTCCAAATGGTCGTCCAGGATGAACCTGTAGATGTCCCTGTTCACCTCGTCGTGGGCCTTCTTCAGTTTCCTGCTCAGGGAGATGATCCCTCTGCCGTAGTTCTTTTCTTCGACCGTGAGACCTTCGAAGAACTTGTTCCTGGAGACGAAGGTACGGTAGTCGTCCATGCTCTCCGCTATGCCGAGAGGGTCGATGGTGATGCTTGCGATGGTCTTGTCGTTGTACACGGAGAAGTACCTGTTCGCGATCGTGACCGCGTCCCTGGAGGCTTTCCCTTTGGACATTAGCTTGGCTATGAACCCCTTGTTCAACGTTCCACGCGATTCGCGGTCCAACCTTTCCAATTCCATCTTGAACTCGTCTATCTCGTACAGGGAAAGGTCGGTCCTGACCAACTGCATCCACGGGGATTCGTCCATTATCTCGTAGTATTCCTTCACCCCTCTGATGGTCGCAGGGTCGTCGTATCTGGTCGAAAGGGCCTTCAGGGAGGGGTTGTCGAGCTCGAGGAGCGAAGGGCTCACACGTTCCCTGAACAGGTCCATATCGTAGTCGCATCCATGTGCCAGTCTTTCCTCGTAGAGTTCTGCGGCGGAGATACCGAACTTTCCCGGGAGGTAGATCTCGGAGGTGATACGTTCCAGTTCCGAGAGGCATGACGAGATCTTCATGGAAAGGTCGGATACGGAGGAACCGTGGGACGTGGGTTTCAGGGAGAGGATGGTCTCCATCTGACGGTAGAACCTGGTCTTGTCCGCTGTATCGTCTATCTGCAGGCAGTATTTCGAGAGTCCTTCCAATCTGGAGTATACGACGTCCAACGCGGTCTTCTTCTCGGAGACCATCAGGACGGTCTTTCCGGAAAGCACCGCGGACGAGATCAGTCCGGTTATTACCTGGGACTTCCCCGTTCCCGGGGGCCCCTGTACGACAAGCCCGTCCATCTTGCCGATCGCGGAAAGGACGTTTTCCTGGGAACCGTTCAGACTGTTGACGTAGACGAGCTCCGACTCGTCCGCACAGAGTCCTTTCTCCGCGATCTCTCTGGGGGTCAAAGGCAGGGGGTATTCGGAACGGAAATCCTCCTCCGACTGTTCCTTCACAAGGTCCGAGAGGGTGTGGTTGATCCCTTTCCCCGACAGCAGGGTGTCGAAATCCCTCTGTATGAAACTGGAATATGTGGGATACTTTCCGATCACCGCATTGGTCACCAGATGGAGCTCTCCCTGTCCGTATCCGGGGAAACAGTCCGATCTGTATTCGGTGAAACGTGCCAAAGACAGGTCTGCGGGAAGTTCCAGCTCCATCCCCTGTCCGAGGTAGAACTGTATCAGGTCGGTCATGAACGTGCCCTCGTCCACGGATTCGATGACGCAGTCGGGGAGTGCACGCTGTTTCCTTCCGACCTTCATCATGGCGAGGAGGAGCGTGTTGTTGTACATCGCGTCCCTGCCGTCGTCGAGACCTATCCTGATGAGCTGTCCGTCCTTCTCCATGGTGGCCGGGAAAAGGGCCAAGGGAGCACGCACAGGGAAGTCGTCCCCCGACAGTCTCCCCTCCACGAAGGGGTACGCTATGTAGAGGTCGTAGGAACCCTTCTCCCTGATGTCCCTGTTGACCTCGCGGAGGATGTCGTTGAGACGTTTGAACATCTTCTGTTCTTCCTTGTTGCCTTTGCCGTTGCAGAGGACGACCTCCCTTTTCCTGCCGAACACCAGGCCTAACGCATCCGCTTCGGACAGGGCGAGGTCGAACGCGGTCTTCCTGCCTACCCTGGGCTGGAAAAGCATACGGTTGCCCCTGCTGATGTTGACGAGCTTCTTCTGCAGGTCCCTGAGGGTCTGTGCGGTCTTCTCGTCGAGGTCGAACCCGTCGACCGCCGTGACCGAATATCTTCTGATGATCGAAAGGAACTCCTCCCCGTACTGTTCGACGGCCCTCTGTCCGATGCCGTTGATCGCCAACAGGTCGTCGTTCTTCGCAGGCATACGTTCGGCCATCTCCTCCAACGCCTCATCGGTGCATATGGGCGGTTCACGTCCGTTAGCATATGCGTGTTCTTTCCTCAGGGCGTCCCTTCTTACGAGCAGTTCCTTGTACAGTTCATCATGTATCGACATATTCCCACCTTATGCCATGGCAGGGGGCCGTCCCCTGTCTTCCATGTAAACGATTACCGAGGGTGTATCTGCATATATAAGCTGAAGCGGGGGAGGTGACCGAAAGTGACCGAAAGT
>JAKSHW010000140.1 GCA_024399195.1 archaeon
GCAAACATGCCCTCCACTCCTGGAGCAATCGCAGCATTCCAGGACGCAGGTGTCCTCTTCGGTCCCGCAAAGGCAGCCAACGCCGGTGGAGTCGCAACCTCTGCACTCGAGATGTGCCAGAACTCCGCAAGGCTCTCCTGGACCTTCGAAGAGGTCGACGCCAAGCTCGACGGAATCATGGTCTCCATCTACAACAACTCTGTTGAGGCCGCAACCAGGTACAACATGAAGACCAAAGCAGGAAAAGTCAACCTCGCCGCAGGAGCAAACATCGCTGGATTCGAGAAAGTCTGCGACGCCATGCTCTGGCAGGGTATCGCCTACTGATTTCAAACGGGAGGGATTTCCCCTCCCCTTACCTTTTTACCTCGTTTTGACACGGATTCGACGTTCGGTTCCTGATCGAACCTCTTTCCGATCCGGTTTTAAAATTCCATATATGGTACAATGCCGTATCCTAATGTATGGGAAAGAACAAGCGCATAATCCTGGTAGGGGTGATCGCGGTGATTGTTCTGGCAAGTGCCGTTGCCGGGGCGATCGTCCTTACCGATTCGGATTCAAAACAGGGGGTATTCACCGGCGAGACCATCGGCAAAAACTCGTTCGCCAACCCAATTTTCGATCTCACCCTCGAGGATCTCAAAAATGCAGGATATGCCGAAGGGGATACGTTCGATATCGAAATCAAAGGAACGATCGTCCACGATGCCACATTGACCCACGGATTCCTCGGACTTTTCATGTTCGACACCTATCTGAACACCGAGAAGGACGGACACCTTGCAGCAGGTACGTATTGGGACAACCTGCTTCCCAACGATATCGGAAACACCGTCACGATCACCCACGTCGGACATAACAATGACTATGACAAACTCGACAGACTCCTGGTCGACTACTCCCACGATATTGCGGACTACGGTGGAGACGAGGCTGTGTTCGCCAATTTCTACGAGGTCACCGGCGGAGACATCAAGGACGGCAGATTATACCGTTCATACAACCCCTACACCGCAGGCAATGCAAGGCTCCCGTATGTGAACAAATTGGCAGAGGAGGCCGGAATAGAGTACATGGCAACTCTCAGCATGTCGTCCGAAGATATCCTTGCACAGATCGCCAAAGGTGCAGAAGGATACTGTATAGACCTTTTTGAAAAGGGACAGTCCTCCGCGACCAATATCGGATACAAATACTTCATCAACAAAAACGAGGTTAAGCTCATTCTCATGGGTATGGCGGACAACGACGGCCCCTATCAGGTACACTGCAATGTAGGGAGGGACCGCACCGGGTTCATGGTCACCTTGTTACAGGCCCTTTGCGGCGCCAGCGAGGATGATATGATGGCATCTGCAGCCAACGCCTATGTGAACCTGTACCGCGTGGATCCGAATTCCGAAGAATACAAGGTCATCGTGAATTCGACCTACTGCAGGAACATCTACTATATCTGCAATCACGACAGGATCGATGGAGACCTGGTCAAAGGAACGCTCCCTGTGGACTGGACCGGAAAGGACGTCAACGGCATAGATCTGAAGAAGGCCGCATACGACTACTGCACAGAATATCTCGAGATCGACGGTTCCGTTGTGGACAGACTTATAGCCAATCTCTGTGTCTAAACATATTTCAGCCCCGGAAACGGGGCAACACCCCTTGGATGATGTCCCCTTCTATGGATTCAAAGAGGCAAAAACAACACGTTTGAACCGCATAGGCCTTACAGGTAAAGTCTCCTCAGGCCCCATGGGTCGGGAGAGGACGACATAGGTCGAACGTCCTCGGACCCCGACAGTCCGCAACGACGATGACGGGGTCATGGGAAACCCGATCAAAGGAGTTTCTCGAACGCCAATTTGTCGGAGTTGTCGAAAGTAAGGAACCCCAGTTCGATGAGTCCGCAGTGCTTCATCAGGCCCCTCATCGGAAGATTGGTTTCGTCGGTCTCTGTACGAAGACTTGTATAGCCCTTCTCTTTCGCATCGTTCTCCCAGAACGATATCATCTCGTTTCCGATCCCTTTCCCTCTTGCAGAAGTGGCGACCATCAGACGGTGGATGACAGTAGGATTGTCATCTCCCCATGATCCCCTCAAGGTGCTCTGGAACTCCTCCTTACCGTAATTTATATAGAAATAACCAAGGACCTCGCCATCGGAGATATACACATAGGCGTTTCCGGTCTTAAGATCGTTCTCGATACTGGTACGGTTGGGATAACCTTTCTGCCACATGTCTATCTTCCGTTCGGTGAACTCCTTGACGGTGGTCTCGAGTATCCCCACGACGGCATCGATGTGTGTCCCATCTGCTTTCACAATCGCCATACTGGGTGTTGTGTCCGAATCCTATATATTAATATGTATATTGTCAGGCAACATGCAACAAAAACGCGTATTGGCCATCCATGACATATCCTGTGTAGGAAAATGCTCGTTGACCGTCGCATTACCTATAATATCCGCAACAGGTATCGAATGTTCGGGAATGCCCACCGCAGTTCTTTCCACCCATACCGGTGGATTCACCGGATTCACCTACCGTGACCTCACCGAGGACATGGTCCCCATCACCGACCATTGGGTGTCCCTCGGATTGAAATTCGAAGGAATATACACCGGGTTCCTCGGATCGTTCGAACAGATAGACCTTGTATGCGACATCATCGACCGCATAGGAAAGGACGACGGACTCGTGTTCGTCGATCCCGTGATGGCCGACAACGGTATGCTTTACAAGATATTCCCGGACACCTTCCCCCAGGGAATGAAGAAACTCTGCTCCAAGGCGGATGTGATACTTCCCAACATCACCGAGGCCGTCCTCATGCTCGGAGAGGAATACCACGACGGCCCCTATACGGAGGAATACAT
Source organism: archaeon (assembly GCA_024399195.1). Taxonomy (GTDB): domain Archaea; phylum Thermoplasmatota; class Thermoplasmata; order Methanomassiliicoccales; family Methanomethylophilaceae; genus Methanomethylophilus. The sequence goes on from JAKSHW010000140.1 coordinate 2,882, forward strand.
TTCCGGACTTCTCAAGAGACTTGCGGCCCTGGGCCCCAAGAAGGTCGTGCTCACCGGAGTCAACTTCGACGAGAAATCCCTCGGTGCCGCCGCATACGATGCCGAAAGCGGAGAGATAGTGTATGCGTTCTCCGAGAGGATCCCCGGTTACTATCACGGTACGGGTGACATATTCAGTTCGGTCGTCGTTTCCTGCATCATGAACGGCCTTTCTCTCAAGGAATCAATCGAAAACGCCGTGGATTTCACCTACAACAGCATACTCAGGACCTATAAAGCAGGATCCGACGTTAAATACGGTGTGAACTTCGAAGAAGGGTTCCCCAAGCTTCTGAAAGACATGGGTCTCTGAATCTACATCGCCAAACCCTTTACCAAACATATTCCCCAGGAAGCGGAATCCTGGTAACCTTGTCGGTTTCTCAATATTTATTGGATGATTGATGGATGTATCTTATTCCCAAAACTACGGCCATAATGGATGGATTTATTCTTTTTACATAAGTACCCTTATTAAAAGTATTGGTTTAGTCTTTGGACAGGTAGATGGCTATATTCTTTCGAAACTTTATATAGAGTAAGATGACAAACCGATAATTTGACCAATTTACATAGTATCCATTTTATGAACAATCTCTGATATTTCCTGTAAATATTTGGTTTTTTAATCCTACACTATATATAATTTTTCTATGTAAGCCAACTACATCCAATCCGATTAATCCAATATGTTATATACTACAATTAATTACAAGCCTTTGTCAAGTGTTGTAACAAACGCTTGAATTGGAGGAAGAAAAATGATAGACTTCAGCATGGCGGACTTTTCCAAAGTCCTTACCCGTTACGATGTCAAAACTCAGGTCGTCGAGACCCCTGAGCAGGCAGCAGCAAAGATGCTCCCCAGCGATCCCCTTATGAAGGCAGTCGCAGAGGCAGTTCTCTTCAAGAAAGTCAAGGAAGTTGCACCCGCAATGGCAGCTGCAATGAAGCAGTACCCCCCTGCACAGGTCATCAACGACGGTCTCGTCGCCGGTATCGACGCAGTCGGAAAACTCTACGCCGACCACGTTTACTACCTCCCCGACATGATGGTCGCAGCCAAAGTCATGGAAATGGGAATCAAGCTCGCCGAGAAAGCAATGGGCGGAGCACGTGAGACCAAAGCCGACGTCGTTATGCACGCCGCTGAGGGAGACCCCCACGACATTGGAAAGAACATCGCCGCAGCTATGATGAAAGCAGCCGGTTACAATGTCATCGACATGGGCCGTGACGTTCCCGTAAAGGACGCAGTCGCAAAGGTCATCGAGGTCAAACCCCTCCTGATCTCCGGTACCGCACTCATGACCACCACCATGTCCGCATTCCCCGCAGAGGCAAAGCTCATGCAGGAAGCAGGACTCAACATCCCCCTGATGGGATGCGGTGGAGCAGTCAACAGGGAGTACGCAACTTCCTACCCCCTCGGAATCTACTCTGCTAAAGCACCTCAGACCGCTCTTATCGCACAGAAGATCCTCGACGGATACGACTGGCAGAAGATCAACGAGGAATGGGACTCTATCGTAGGAGGCAACTGAAATGGCATCACTGAAATACAAGGCAATGGCATACAAATGTGCAGACGACATGGTCATGGGAACCGCAGTCAACCCCGTCACTGAGGGATTCGGTCTTCAGATCGGAGCAGGACAGGTTATCCCTGAGATCAACTACGCACCCAGGCC
>JAKSHW010000141.1 GCA_024399195.1 archaeon
TATCGTTCGTCGCACCCTCCATCATGCACCTGATGGGCGAATGGAGCTGGAAAGGACCCAGGTTCCTTCAGAAGAAGATCGATGTCGAAGAGGACTGAGATCTGAAAAAACCATTCCGGGAGGTCGCTCGGACAATGTCCCGACGGCCTCCCGATCCCTTTGGACATTTGTTCCACGAACAGCTTTTAACAGAGATTGACATATCCATCCGATATTGGTAACGTGGCAGGGATCTTTTCTTTCGTGAGGTTTTTCAACAGGACCGAATGGGTCCTGACCGCAGTCATCCTGGCGATGACAGTATGCCAGGTGTGGTTGGACCTGGAGATCCCGTTGCACATGTCCGCCATCACGGACGTCATAACCTCCCACGGTACGTCCCAACAGGTGATGGACGAATCGGTCTCCATGATCGGCTGTGCGGTGGCAAGCCTCGTCGTGGGACTCTGCATAAGCATAGCGGTAGGTTGGGTATCCTCCGCGGTTGCAAAACGTATACGTGAGGCGGAGTTCAACAGGATACAGACGTTCTCCTTCGCGGAAGTGGACCGCCTCAGCCCCTACAGTCTGGTGACACGCTCCACCAACGATGTGAAACAGGTCCAGGACTTCATAGGGACCTCCCTAGAGTCCCTTATGAACGCCCCGATCATCTCGATATGGGCGATACTCAGGATAAGCAACAGCAACCTATCCTGGACCGCCGCCGTCCTTACGGCGATCATGGCCATGGTCTCCCTGATCCTCGTGATCCTGCGTTACACCGCACCCCGCTACAAACGCGTACAGAGGTTCACCGATTCCGTGAACAAGGTCACGTCCGAGATGCTTTCCGGTCAGAGGGTCATCAGGGCGTACAGTGCAGAGGAGTTCGAGAACAGGAGGTTCGACAATGCCAACCACGATCTCACGGACAACAACCTGAAGGTCAACAGGATAATGTCGTTCAACATACCTGTGAACTCCCTCATCCGCAACAGCCTGACGATGGCGATATATTGGATCGGGGCGTTCATCATCGCAGGGACGGCATCCTACGAAGGTCGTCTCACGCTGTTCTCTGACATGATAGTGTTCGCCACTTACTCCACCATGGCGTTGAACGGTTTCCGTGTGATGGTGCAGATATTCAACGTGTTCCCACGTGCGAAGGTCTCCATGGAACGTATTTTCGAGATCCTCGACACCGAACCGTCCATCAGAGGTGGAAAGGTCACCGAAGGCGACGGTACGGACACGGTGAGGTTCGAAAATGTGTCGTTCGGATACGAGGATTCCGCCAAGGACGCCGTGGAAGACATCTCGTTCGAGATCGGTGCGGGAGAGACCGTGGCCGTGATCGGAACCATCGGAAGCGGCAAGAGCACCCTTGCGAAGCTCCTGAACAGGTTCTACGACGTCGGTTCGGGGTCCATCACGGTGGACGGTCACGACGTCCGTGAATACGACCTCGATACACTGAGGATGAAGATCGGATACGTCTCGCAGAAGGCCTCGCTCGTCTCGGGAAGCGTACGCGAGAACGTGAACTACGGGAGGGGGTCAGAAGACCGTTCCGACGAGGATATATGGGACGCCTTGAGGATCGCCTGCATGGACGGGTTCGTCGAACAGATCGGAGGATTGGACGCCTCCGTGTCCGAAGAGGGGAGGAACCTTTCAGGAGGTCAGAAACAACGCATATCCATCGCAAGGGCCGTATGCAAGAAACCCCGGTTCTACGTGTTCGACGACTGTTTCTCCGCACTTGATTTCCGTACCGACCTCGAGATCAGAAGAAGGTTGAAGACCGTCACCGACAGGTCTACGGTCCTGTTGGTGACCCAGAGGATCGGTACCGCCATGAACGCGGACCGCATACTGGTGATGGACCAGGGCAGGATAGTCGACCAAGGTACGCACGCGGACCTTATGGAAAGATGTCCCCTGTACCGCGAGATAGCGGATTCCCAGGAGACGGAGGTCGGCTTATGAAGGGACACGTACCTTCGATCACCGGAAACCTGCGGGTCAAAGGTGTGGAGAAGGAGAGACCCGCATCGATGGTCAGGTCCTGGAGACTGATAATCGGATATCTCGGCAACCATGCGTACATCGTATTGGTGTCGTTGTTCTTCGTGTTCCTGGAGTCCCTGTTCGCAGTTTTCGCACCCGATTACATCAGCGATATGACCGACCTGATATCGGACGGGTTGCCCCTCGGCGACATTGACCTGGATAAGGTCACAATGTTGGGATTCATGATTCTGGCACTGTATACTTTCAGTGCTTTGGCCATGTTCGTCCGCAACTATCTGATGGCCAATCTCGCACAGTACATGGCAGGGGAGATGCGTAGGGACCTTTCCAGGAAACTGTCCCGTCTCCCGATGAGGTTCTTCGACGACAGCCGCAACGGAGATATAATGAGCAGGTTCACCAACGATGCCGACACGGTGGGTTCCGCACTGAACCGCAGCCTATCCGTGTTCTTCCACGGCGTGTTCCTCCTGATACTGTGCACGGTCATGATGCTTCTGACGAACGTCCCGTTGGCATTGGTGTCCATCTCCTCCGCCCTCATAGGGATGGTGCTGTCGGTCGTCATCGTCAAATCGACACAGAAATATTACCGTAACCAACAGAACAACATAGGCAGGATGTACAATCTGATCAACGAGATGTACACCTCCCACGACCTCGTACTGTCTTATTCCGGACAGGACCTCAACAGGAGGAAATTCGATTCCCTGAACGAGTCCCTGCGTATGAGCGGTTTCCGTTCGGAGATAACGATGGGACTTCTGCCTGCCATAATGGCCTTTGTGGGCAACGCGGGGTATGTCGCTGTATGCATCATCGGTTCGGTGATGGTCCTTGACGGCGACATCACCATCGGAACGGTTGTGGCGTTCATCATCTATGTCAAGATGTTCATGGGTCCGTTAGACATGATCTCGAACTCGCTCGGAAACCTTCAGGCCGCAGGTGCGGGTGCGGAAAGAATCTTCGACTTCCTTTCGATGAAGGAACTTCCCGAGGAAGATCCTGTCCCTCCCGCCGTTGTAAAAGGCAGGGTGGAGTTCGAAAATGTATGTTTCGGATACCGCGAGGACCGTCAGACCATAAAGGGGTTCACAGCCACGGTCGAACCTGGTCGCAAGGTGGCAATAGTAGGTTCCACAGGGGCCGGAAAGACGACCGTCGTGAACCTCCTGATGAGATTCTACGACTACCAGGAAGGAGACATCCGCATAGACGGCGTATCGTTGAAGGACATACCCCGTAGGAACATAGGGAAGATGTTCTGCATGGTCACACAGGATTCGTGGATCTTCGAAGGGACCGTGCGCGAGAACCTCGTCTATTCCTCGGACATATCCGATGACCGCATCAGAGGGGCGTGTGTGAAGGTCGGCCTGGACCGGTTCGTGGACTCGCTCCCGCAGGGTCTTGACACCCCCATAGGCAAAAGGAACTCGCTTTCCGAAGGTCAGAAACAACAGATATGCATCGCACGTGCGATACTCGACGACTCCCCCATGCTTATACTAGACGAAGCCACGAGCTCCGTGGACACCAGGACGGAGATGACGATCCAGAAAGCGATAGACTCGCTTATGGAAGGACGTACCACGTTCGTCATTGCACACCGCCTCTCCACAGTGAGAAACGCGGACCTGATCCTGGTCATGAAAGACGGGGACATCGTGGAATGCGGCACCCATAAAGAACTTCTTTCCAAGAACGGAACATATACGGAACTGTACATGTCCCAGTTCGACATCTGATCGATATTGTACCTATGGGACCGAGATCGGAGGATTACCTATGACCCAGTTCCTCGGAACCTATCTGGAAGATATACTCCGAGTATTTGCTCAGGTCGCAGTTACGGACCAGGTCGAGAATACGGTCGACAACGGCGTCCACATCGTCCAGCGGAAGATTGAACGTGGACGAAAGAAGCACCACGCCGTCTTTGAGGAAATCACCGAAACCCCTCTTTCCCCCGTTTGCATAATAGCCGCATATGTTCCCTACGGCCCCCAGGAGGAAGGTGGTCTTGATGACTATGTCGTCATAGCTGAACTCGGGGAACTCGCAGTTCTTGAGATATTTGTTGGTCCATTTGTAATTGAACGTTACGAACCCGTTGACGGCCGACCAGGTACGGTGGCACTGATAGATGAGGCGGGCGAAACGGAACGAGACACTGGAAAGGTACACCTCCACCGCCGAAGGGAATATCAGTATCACCAACGGGTCCCTTTCCTTCTCGAATTCCAGATCGAACCTGTCTAAGACGTCGCTGAACACATCCGACAGAATGGAAAGAAGGATCTCCTCCTTGTTCCTGAAACGGTTGTACAGACTTCCGTTGAGGATCCCTGCCTCGCGGATTATATCCTTGATGCTGGTCTCGTCATACCCGTTACGGTAGAACAATCCCTCGGCCACCCTCATGATGGCTTTACGGGCGTTGTCACGTTTTTCCGCTACAGTGGGTTTTATGGAAGGCATTGTCCTTTGCAAAATATCCACACGTATATACTGAATTTGGTCGTTCGAATGTCAGCACCTTGGTTTTACCTGCAC
>JAKSHW010000142.1 GCA_024399195.1 archaeon
TTCTCCTCCATGTGGGGGCCTATGACATACACACCCGCATCCTCTAGGGCCTTGAGGTTTCTTGCTACAGCGGGATTGGAGAACATACGGCCATGCATAGCGGGGACTATCATCATGGGAATGTCACTTCCCATTACCACGGTCGCCATAGTGGTGACGGCGGTGTCATCGATACCGTTAGCGATCTTGGATATCGTGTTCGCGGTGATGGGATGGATCAGGAACAGATCAGTGTCTGAACCCTCTGCGAAATACTTTATGTGCTCGGTCTGACCGGTTATGGACAGGATAGGTTTCTTCCCTGTGGCGAACTCTATCGCATCGGGAGCGACCAGTTGGACCGCGGCCTGGGACATGACGGGGGTTATGTCCGCACCGTTGCGGATGAGCTCCCTGATCAGATGAAACGTGTCCACCGCGGCTATGCTCCCGGTAATACCCAGGACGATCTTCTTCCCTTTCAGACGGGTGCCTTTCTCACAGAAGATCTCCTCACTCGGATGCAAGAAGGCCCCTCCTTACAAGTACCGAAACGACGTCTGAAAGGACCTCCTCCGCGGAACGGGATGCATCTATCACATCGTATCCGTGACGTTTTGCAAGACCCAGATAGGTGGAACGTACCTTCATGAGGAAATCCAATTTCTCGAAACGGCTCTTCTCGATACCCCTATCATCAACACGTGACAGTCCAACCGAAGGATCGATATCGAGGAGGAACACCGCATCGGGTTCGATGGTTGCACACTTCTGTATGTCCTCCAACCATTCCATATCGGCTTCGTCCCCGAGGGATGCGGACTGGTATGCGATGGTGGATGCGAAATACCTGTCACAGATGACCCAGTATCCGTTATCGAGATTGTTTTTGATCTCTTCCGTATGGATCGCACGGTCTGCGACGAACAACAAAGCCTCCGCCGCCGGAGGTATCTTTCCAAAATCCCCCGAACGGAGCATGGCCCCTAGTTTTCCCTTCGTGGGTTCGAACGTGGTCACTGCGTTTCCGATACGTTCTTTCAACGCCTGTGCTAAGGTTGTCTTACCGGAGCCGTCGACCCCTTCCAAAACAATGAATTTTCCTTTGATTCCGAACCCTCCTCTTCAAACCTATCGCGACAGGACAGGTCAGTTCTGAACACCTGATGGTTTCGGATATAATCAATTATCCGAGGAACCGAGACGTGCCATAAGCGTGTCCAATGATTCCATATCCTTGATATCGGTTTTACAGTATTTTATCAGACGGCCTCTGATGTCCGTATTGGCCTTAGGGCCCAGGAGGGTTGAGAGATGTTCCGCCAAGGATTCACCCCTTCTGTCCCAATCGGTAAGGATTACCGCCTTCCCACCGTGTCCTTCGACATATTGGACCGCGTCCACAGGACCTCCTCCGGACTGTATCATATAACGGTCCCCCGCAATACCCAGTGCATCCAAAGCGTAACCGTCCTTCTTCCCTTCGATCAGTAAAACATGATCCTCTGACAACGTTCTGAGCTCTTCCAAAACCTCCGAGATATGGGAGCGACGTTCTATGTCCGTCAGAGGCTCTTCCTTATCTTTTCGCATATGATATCGGCATCCCCATACACTGTGACGGTCTTCTGACGGGAAGTGTGTCCCGCGGTCACTACGGATTTGAAACCGGTGACCTCTTTCATTACATCCTCGACCTCTTTGTTAGCCCTCCCGTCCAGCGGAGGTGCCTTCACACGGATTATCAGACGTTTTCTCCATTCGTCGATGCCTTCTATCCCCGAACGGGAGGAACGGGGAGACACCGAAAGATCTATCTCCAATCCATCCGAGGTCTTCCTAGAAGTATCGATGATGTCCATGTATACCGTTAAGTGTTGCACATTAAGAATGGTTTGTATAACCCAACGCCGAGGGTAAACGATAATAACCATCCATCGTATCGGCTTCAACATGGCGGATACGAGCGAGCTCATGAGCATAGAAGACCTTACCGAGATCTATCGCGTGGAGCACAAGTCCGGAGCTCTCTCGAACGTCAGGAAGGACTTTTACCCCGCCGTCGCCAACTTCATGAAGGATCTGAAATCGAACTGTGAAAGGATCATCATCGAGAATCCTGACAGTCCGGCCTTCGATTCCTACAGGAACCTTCAGAGAAGGGCTCAGAAATATTCCAAGGAGATCGTAGACTTCCGTATGGGGAAGATCTGCAAGATGGCTGTAAGAGGGGCCATGGGCGGATCCGTGTCCATGGACCAGCTCACCCCTGAAGAGAGGGCGTACTACGATACCGTGTTCGAAGCTTCCAGACTCCACAGGGAACTATTGGAAAAACCTGATTCCGAGTTCAGGTCCACCCCTCTCCCAATTACACCCACGCTTCCGACAGGACCTATAGACAACCTTTTTGGAAGCAGGAAGACACCTGCACCGGCTTTCGAAGAAGAACCTATGGAAGACGATGCCGGACCCGCCGAAGACTATCCCGAAGCATACGGTGAAGGGCAACCGTCCGAGATGGACGATGCACCTTCTGCCCCCGCCACCGTTACGGAGAACGTGGAGACCGACACATATGCGGCCCCCTTGGCCGATGACGACGGTTTCCCTCCGGAAGAGGACATGGAGATACCCGATGACGAACTGGACCGCATGATCCCTCCGGACGTGCCTTTATCCAAACCCATCGAGAAAAAAGCTGTCGAAGCACCTGTCGACAACGGCATGGCGGTCATCCGCGTATTGGAAGACATCCCTACATTCGCAGGATACGAACGTAATTACGAACTTAAGAAAGAACAGATCGCCAGAATCCCCAAGCTGTTCGCAGAAGCCCTCAGGGACGTAGGAAAAGTACAGATCCTCGATGCGACGCCATAAGGTCAGATACGTATCGTACGTGTATCGCCGAGTTCTTTGAGACAATCGAGGTCTTCCAAGGGGATGCCTGAATACTTGGACACGCTTTCCTTGGCCAGATCCGGGGTATTATTGTTTTTACTGATATGGGCCAGAAACACCTTACGGTTACGGTTCGTATCCATAGTGTGTTTCAGTTCATATCCGGTCTCCCGATTGTCCATATGACCCTGGACCCCGAGGATACGCTCCTGCAAAGGAATCGAATAAGGTCCGTTGCGGAGCATCTTGTAGTCATAGTTCGCCTCCATGACCGCAAGATCCGCCAATGCAAGTGCCTCCCTCGCCTGGAATGTCAGCTCTCCTGTATCGGTGATCTGTGTCATCACCTTACCGTCGGCCTTCAACATATATGCACAGGGATCTATGGCATCATGGGAAGTAGGTACAGGCAAGATCTGGAACCCGGCGTAAGAAAACTCCTGGAGCATGTATATAGGGACATAGTCCACGTCCCCTGCCCTGGACGCATAGAAAGTCTTTTCATTACAGAACACGGGGACCTTCAGTTTCCTCGCCATGGGGCCGAGACCACCTACATGGTCCGAATGTTCATGCGTCACGAGAATGCCTTTGATGGCCTTCTCGTCCACACCCTCTTTTTCCATCAGTTTATGGGTGTACCTGTAACTGAGCCCAGAGTCTATCATTATGGCTTCGTCATCGAACTGATAGACCGCACAGTTCCCATCACTGCCACTAGCAAGGATGTGGACCTCGATCATCAGATCTTCTTCTTATTGTAGCTATAGAAGACGACATCGGAACGGGTGACGACTCCGACCAGAACACCCTGTTCGAGAACGGGGAGACGGCTTACATTGAGGGTCATCATTGCCTTCAATGCTTCGATGATCTCTGCATCGGGAGTGGTGTAAAGGGTGCTGCGGACCATGATGTCCTCGACCTTCTTCTCGGAGATCTCCTTGTTTGCAAGAGCAACCGCTTCATCCTCGGTGGATGAATCCATAGGGGAACTGAGAAGAAGTCCGCCGTTTCCGACGTTGTCCAGCTTGTCCTGATATTTGAGGATAAGTTTCAGAATATCGGTCTGGGAAAGTATACCGAGAACGTGACTGCGGTTGTCCACAACGGGAACGCTGGTGACGTTATCGACGGCCATCCTGATTACGGCTTGTCTGACGGTGTCTGTAGGCCTGACGGTGATGACCTGAGTGGTCATTAAATCTCTTACCCTAAGCTGGCTCATTGGTCTGCTCTATGCCATGCCATGTATTATAAGTTGGGGTCATGGGTCAAAAACCGAGATGAAATGTATGCCCCTACCCCGGTTTTCCAGGGTAGATGCAGAGATGAAAAACAATAGGTTTATCTATGAGAATGGCATCAGCAAATTTACACGGGCCTGTAGCTCAGCTAGGTAGAGCGTCCGACTCTTAATCGGACGGCCAAGGGTTCGAATCCCTTCAGGCCCGCCATCTTCTCCAGAATTCTTCGAATATTCCAACTAGAGTACACTTATTCTAACTCCCTCAATCCGAACCTACCTCTGAATCCCCTCGATGTCCTCTTTTTTGCATCGGATCCGACTACTCCGTTGACGACGTCCTTTTCACCTATTCCAAAGCCTATGC
>JAKSHW010000143.1 GCA_024399195.1 archaeon
GGCATGTTGAAGGAGTAGACTCCTCCAGCAGGAGTGAGAACCACGTCAAAAGGAACGGCGGGGTCCTTGCTCTTAACGGTAACGACTACGTTCTGGTATCCGGTGGAATCGACGGTGAAGTTGACTCCATCCTTGTATTTTGCACTTGCAGGGGCGGTGGTGGTTACCTCGGCGGGGAGAACCTGCTCAATGGCGAAAGGTGCAGTCTCGATACCGTCGACGAATACCTCGATGTGGATAGGCACATGGTATTCACTGATATCGGACATGTAGTCCAAAACGCCATAGTTGTAGTCTACAGGGAACTCAGGAGGAGGCATGTTGATGCACTCGATGGAGTGTTCGTCTCCATTGACGTACATCGTAATCTTGAGTCCTTCAATGCTGGTCATGTAACCTTTGTTGAGGTTAAGATGCAGGTAGAAAGACTGGTAGTCCTCACTGAATTCGAAGGAGACTTTTGCGTAGTACTCCGGTCCGTCGTGGGGCACGCTAATGTCGACCTGATAGTCGGAATCAGCATCGCTGCTGTCAGAGACAGAAACGATTGCCAAGGCGGCAACCAAAGCCACAAGAAGGGCAATGATCGTATTCAGTTTTGCGTTCATTTGCAATACCTCCCGGTTTCAGGAAAAAACTAACATGATTTACCGGGAATCATGTTAAGCCACAAAATGCCGGTATGTGCCAAACACCTAGATAAAGTGCCAAACACCATAATGATGGCTCTTCTTTCCTTATCCTTACGGATAACAACCGCATACAAGTACTGTATATAAAGACAATTACACTGGAACATGATAGTATCGGTCACATCTGCCAGATATGGGACGTAATGTCGTTAAATTGTTTGGATGGACCGATAGTCAACTGAATTCCTTGAGTATCCCCACGTAGGGAAGGACCTTCTCCCTGAACTCCGATGCCTCTTCCGGGGACTGGGTGAGGAGCAGGAACCTCGTCTTCTCCAGAAGTTCCTCATCAACGTATGCTCCGGACATACGTGCAAGGAACAGACCCGGCATGAAGTCCCAAAGCTTGTTGACGAAACGGATGTGTATGTCGGTCCGGCCTGCGGAGAAGAACGCGAAATCGCAACATGAGGCTCCGAACATCCTGATCCTTGCGACGTTCTCCCTCATCCCGTCTATCATCTCGTAATGAGCATCCCTCCACTCGGCCTTCTTCTTGGAAAAGTCCCCTGTGGATACGACACATTTCTTCAGGTCACGAGACTGGCACTTCCTGAGAGGGACACCGTTGAGGAACGCTCCCGAATCGATCGTGGCGGTGTACATCTCCTTCAGTACAGGGAGATAGATCACCGACATCACAGGTTCCCTGTCCACCATCAGGACCAACTGGGTCCCGAAAAGCGGAACGCCCCTTTCGTAATGAAGGGTTCCGTCGATGGGGTCGATAACCCAGGTACGTGAATGACCCAGATCGTTCTCCTGACCCTCTTCGCATATGAACGAATCCTCCGAATATCTGGAATGTATGGCCGCCATGATACTGTTCTGGGCCTTGACATCGAAATCGGTGACGATGTCGTACGAACCTACGGTGTTATCCTTTTCCTCTATCTCCTTCTTTTCAGAAGCAAGGTATATGTCCGCTGCCTCACGAATAGCCATTACGGCCACAACAAGCTCTTCCGAATATCTGTCCATGAATGTGCCAGTACTCGTAATTATATACCGATTACGACAGAGGGATCACGTTATGGTGTACAGATGTAGCATTATGTTCGGGGTATTCCCGGTCCTCGTCACCGTAGAAATACCAATGACAGTAGGACACCTTTCCGACCATCCCATCGAGAGCAACGGAGGAAGGTCTTTCCGAATGTTTCCACGAACAAGGATTGTCTCCAGTGAAGATGTAATCGGTATTTTCTAAAGAATTTGAAATAGCCAGTTCCACTTCAATAGAGGAAGGACACTGTTCAGGCCACCACGTCCAATACTTCCCTATGTCCTCCCTTACCTCTGAAGAACGTCCACCAAGGGTCAGGACGCTCTTTCCGAAAAGAGAGAACCTTTGGCCTCTGCAGAGTCTGAAAACGAGTTTAGACACGTTCTGTATCATACCTCCGTTCCATGGGAACAGAGGGTGTTCCTCAAGAACATCGTAATCCTCTTTCTCGCCGCCGAGAAACAGGATGCCACAGGGCAATTCCCTGAACCTGAGAGCCTTTGTCCACAGATCCTGACGGGGTTCGATGACCCCGCAGGACCCGAGGATTATGAGAAAATCCTTCTTGGTCATCGATCTGATGACAGGGTCGTCCGCTACACGGAGAAGATCGTCTTCATCCCAGACGTCCCCTGTCACAGCCATCAAGGTAACGCCTCTTTTTTGGAAGCACGTACCGAGAAGAACACGGTAAGAAGAAGCACGATCACAATGAACAGGAGAGACTCCACGACCGAGATTTCGAAGAACTCGGAGATCAACATCTTCACACCGATGAAGGCAAGGATCGCACCGAGTCCGTAGTTGAGGTACCTCAGAGAACCGATGATGTCCTTGATGACGAAATACAACGACCTCAGACCCATTACCGCAAAGATATTGGCAGTGAATATGACGACCATGTCCGAAGATATGGAGAGAGCGGCAGGAATGGAATCGAAGGCGAAAATGATGTCCGAGATCTCGATAACGACAAGGCAAAGGAATATCGGGGTCACCAAACGCTTTCCATCGATCTTGGCGAAGAAGGAATCCCCGTGCAGAGTGGGGGTCGAAGGGAAATGTTTGCTGACCTTGAACGCGAAGGAATCCTCAGGATCGGAATCATCGTCATCGGAGAACGCGGTCTTGTATGCGGTGAACAACAGTATCGCTCCAAAGATATACATCACGAAGTGGAAGTGCTCCAACAGACTCGCTCCGACGAAAATGAACAAGGCACGGAACACAATCGCTCCTAGAATACCCCAATAGAGTGTCTTATGCTGATACTCCTCAGGGATCATGAACACGCCGAATATCACTATGAAGACGAAGAGATTGTCCACGGACATCGACATTTCGATTATATACGCCGCATAGTACGACATGGCCCGGTCGGTACCACACACATATGCGATAAGAAGACCGAAAAGCACGGCTATCAGGACGTAGATCTCAACGAACTTCAAGGCCCGTTTGGTATCCATCTTCTCGTGTTTACGGCCTACCACAACTAGATCGACCGCCATTATAACAACAAAAAGAATGGCGAAGACGACCCATATGATAGATTCATCCATACCTGAGCGATGGTATACTGATATATAGGGACATTAGAACCAACTCATTCTTCCAAGACGAGATGGGTTCCGGAACGAAGATAGAGAAGGGGGATCTTGAGCTTTCTGGCCCTGCGGCGAAGCTCTTTGTCGTTGGTGAGGATGTATGCGTTCTCCCTGAGGGCCACTTCCAGAACGGAATCGTCACCATGTGCTTCCGCTTGGACGATCTCACGGGTACGGGCAAGGGCAAGAGCGACCTTGGCATACTTGTTATCGAGATGTTTGAGTTCCCCTATAAGCGGACCGGGAACTACGAACCTGACGTCTCCGAGAACGTTACGTACAGAGACGTCAAGGTTGAGCCCTATTTCGAAGGGCATCAGTAATGCGTTTGTGTCCAATACAACCGTCTGCATGTATTCACTGACTGATTACGCCGTATCCGATAAGTCTCCATTTGTTGGAGATCCTTCTGGAAATAGCTACTCTCTGACCAGGGAGAATGCATACAGGAAGTTTCAGAACGACATCTGCGTATCCTTCGCGAGCGGACTTCACAACACCTACGGTGGTTGCGGTACCAACGCTCAACATAAGGGGTTCGTTGCTTTTGATATCGTCGACGACAAGATCCGCTGCGGAACCGACGACACGGTCGAGAAGCACAGTCTGCATCTTGAAGGAACTGACCACTGCAGGAAGCTGTCCGGGAATTCCGATGACCCTTCCGGTAAGTCCGTCGGATTTGGTGATAGAGGGGTCAAGCTCGGTACCGATGGCGATTAAACCTCCGGGGAGAACCTCTTTCACGCTCTTGGAACCTGCCTCAAGGGAGACGATCTTAGCGGTGATCCTTTCATAAGTAGCCTTACCGGCCACTTCGACACGCCTACCGGGAACGACCTCGATCTCGTCACCGACCTTCAACTTACCCCTCATGAGGGATCCACCGATGACTCCTCCTTTGAGTTTTTCAGGAGTGGTACCGGGTGCGTTGATGTCGAAGGAACGTGCAACGTGCATGATGGGGGTAGCGTCTACATCCCTCTTGACGTTTGCAACGATGGTCTTCTCGATGGTTTCAACCAAAAGATCGATGTTCACACCGCTGTTAGCAGAAACGGGGATGATAGGAGCGTTCTCGGCAACGGTGCCTTTGACGAACTCCTTGATCTCCTTGTAGTTCTGAATAGCCTGCTC
>JAKSHW010000144.1 GCA_024399195.1 archaeon
TCGATATCTCCTCGGACATGCTCCTGACACCGCGGGTGTTGTCGGTCTTGAAGGTGTCATCAGTGACCAGGACCACGAACCTGTAAGCACCGGGCCTGAACTCCAGGGACCTTACGGCCTCCAATGCGTCTATGACGGTCTCGGGATGGTCCCCTCCCCCGTCGACTTTCAACTGATCTATGTTCTCCGCGAACATCGAAGGATCGGTGAACCATGCACCGTCGGGGCCCATGACCACCTTTGTGGAATCCCTTCCGTCGAAGGTTATATCCTTGTATTCGACGAGGGCGAGCCTTGCGGAGATACCGTCGTCGGACAGACCGGAGACGAATGCGGAGATGTTCTTCCTGACGTTCTTGATCTCCTGCACCATGGAACCGGTGGTGTCGACCACGAAGACTATGTCCGCTATGTCCGAGACCACGGAGGATACCGTGTAGTGGGCCTCGACCGAGGCATCGATGCCCGGGGACAGCTCGTACCCATAGGGGACGGTCACCGTACCTGGTATGGAGTGTTCCCCTCTGTCGGAGGAGAAACCCGAAACGTCCCAACTAACGGGAAGGTACACCGTACCATTGGTGACGGTGACGCCCACGGACGAAGGCAGACCGAGGTTCTCCACAGTGGAATCCTCCGGGAAGACCCCGAGTTCGGGACCGTTGAAGGAGGTTATCTCACGGGGGACGACGGTGACGTCCATGGACACGTTCCCGGACACACCGTCACCGAGCACGTAGCCGTACGGGACGGTGACGGTCCCTGACAACGATACGGTACGGACATCGGTGGGATCGAAGCCCCTGACATCCCATTTCACGGCCATGGGGATCCTCAGGTCCTCCGACACCCCGTACACGCAGGGATGGGCGAACCTGTCACCGAACTCTATGACTACAGAGGGTACCTCGATGAAAGCAATCGCTATAGGATCGGGCACATGCCATATCACGTCCCCGTATGCGACGACCTCTGCCCCCAGCACCACGTACGGGGAGGGGATCGCCGCATGCAGGGAGAAACCGCCTATGGCCCCGGGATCATATCCGTCGGACGCCCACTGCACCGTCACAGGTACGGAGGAACCGTCGGAACGGGTGCACAGTACGGTCGAAGGGAGTTCGATCTCGTCGAAAGGCGTACCCATCACCACATGCCCTATGAAGATGGACGCTCCGCGTACCAGGACCATCGGGACGAATACCGCGGTGTACTCGGTGGACATCGATATCTTCAGGTTTAATACAGGTGTGTCTGAAACCAGACATCCGTCGAGGTACCATCCTTCGAAAACGTATCCCTCGGAAGGTACCGCGGTGACCTCTATGACCTCACCGTAGGGAACCCCTTCGTAGTCCAGTCTACCGGAACCCTCGGTGGTCAGTGTGACCTTGAAATCGTGGGAACCGTCATGGGAACAATGGTACTCCAGACCGTCCCTTATGTAGTCGTGCCCGAGGGCCGGAAGGACCACTTTCAGGACAGGTGCATCGGAGCCGGAAGAGAAGATGTCCACATACCCGTCCTCGGTACACGTAGGCGGATGGACAGTGGAGGATGCGGGATGGTGGCCGGGGACCTCGTCGGTGAAAAGGTCGGCACGTACGGTCAGGGAACGCAGCCCCAACGGTTCGGACATTGCCTCCACAGTGAATACGTATACATGGCCGACGATGAAATGATACGCCGGAACGCTCCTCACACCCAACGGGCCCAACACGATACGGTATCCCGAGGTAAGGTCGTCCAAAGACAATAACGCGTCGCCGAAACCGGTACAACCGACGGATACCCCCATGTCCGAAAGCAGCACATGGGACAGGGTGAAGGGGGAACCCACAGGGACGATATCCCCGCTCCCGACATTGATGTCGTACCCTGAGGTGGAGGACATGTTGTTCACATCGCCTGACGATACGGGAAAAAGGTAGTCGTCAGAACCGTTCCCGCTGTCGTACAGTCCGTATGTCCCCGAAACCCCGATAGGGGTAGGGGTCATGTCCACCTTGGCGATCTTCACGGAATATCCCCCGGACTCCTCACCGAAGGCCTCCGAACGGAGATAGTACACGGAACCGCCTTTCATAGGAACGACCATTCCGAAGTTCTCGTTGTAGCCTATGTCGTCGTTGGAATACAGAACCTCGCCCGAGAAATCCAACACGGCACCCTGAGGGGAACCGGATCCGGACGAACTGTAACGGTAGTAGCCTGTATCCGCAGGCATGAATCTGAAATACCTCTCGCTGGCGACGGTCACGGACACCGTCTGCCCCTCCGATATGTCCGTGTAATCCGTAGGCACGGACGCGGAGGATGTGTCCTGACATACGACGGAGAAAGAGAACACCGTCAGCACCAGGACCGCCAAAGAAATCCATTTGTTCATTTTTCCTCACCCATATCTAGACATCATTCATTTTCCAGATAGATTATCAATAAGGAAAATTCTCAAATCCATGTCTAAATATGTCTGAAACTGAAATGAATCTTATATAAATTGGAAATTGACTAACCTAGAAAATTATAAAATGCAGCATACGTCCGCATACGGGACGGTATGTCGGCGACAGTTCCGCAAATCGGGTCAAACCGTTCCGGAAAGACGTCTGTAGAGCAAACGGTAGGCTATACACGCACAGAGGATTCCGATGACCACGCCGGCCACGGTGTCGGTAGGGTAGTGGACGCACAGGTACACACGTGTGAAACAGACGAAGAACACAGCCACCGCCATAGGGACACAGTGCCTGCGTCTGATAAGGATGTACAGAGTTGCGAGAAGGGCCGCACAGGCGGAATGCGCCGAGGGGAACGAATAACCGTGGGGCGGATCAATGACGAGGACGAACTGATGGTCTATGAAAGGCCTGTCCCTGCACACAGCGTCCTTGATGCATTCCACCGATACGGCCATCAGTATACTTGCGAAAAGTACGACGCACCCTATCCTGCGGGTAGGTCTGTACGCTATCAGGATGAAAGCCACGATAAAGCACAGTGCGTCCCTGAGGAACGCGTAGTTCACCGCAAGGGAAAGGAGGTCGAGGACAGGGGATGAGAGGTTGTCCACCACCCATTCCATGGCCCCGACCTCGGACACGGGATCACTCCTCGTCGTCGGAGGAACCGCTGCGTACCTTGACGGCGATTCCCTTCTTCATGGAGAAGATCTCGCTTCCCACGAGGAGCATCCTTCCGGTGGCCACGGGTTTGTCGTCCTTGTCCACCAGGATGACTTCGTCCATAGGGACGAGGTCCATGTCGACGGACTTGGTGAACTGACACATGGCGTTCCTTCCCTGTGATACGAAAGGTACGGAATCGTCTGCGACGACCATCCTCATGTGGGGAGCGGGTACGGCGGCGATGATCCTCTTCGCACCTTCCATCCTGAGGGTGTACATTCCATCGCCGGCCCTCATGGACAGGACGTGCTCCCCGTCCGAGATGACGTTCCTGATCTTTCCCGTCTTGCGGCTCTTCTTGAGCTCGATGGGCTCCCTGAAGAGGGCCTCCGCAGCCTCGAGTCCGAACTGGTACCTGGCGACGGCCTTGGCCCTCTGTACATCGATCTCGAACTCTGGGACGTCCTCGCCTTCGACCTCGGGGAGGTCTGCGATGTTGACGGTCTCCTCGAACTTCTCCTCCAAGAACTGGAGTGCGAGCTCCTCGCTCTCGGTCGTGGTGTCTGTGTCCTCGATAGTGGGGAACAGGGACTGTGCCATGGGGTACATCTCGTCGAGTTCGGCGGGAACGGGACCGAAGGGGGACAGCACGATGGGTGTGTATCCCTGCCTCCTGGCGTTGGCGAACTCCTTGACGAAGGCCCTGCTGTAGGGCTTGTTCTCCTCACCGTAGATGATCGCTGCTTTCTTGGTAGGGGGCACGTACCTGTCCATGACCCTCTCGGCATACCTGAGGAAGACAGGCCTTCCACGGGTCTCGATACCGGTGTAGAACACGGCTCCGTCCCTGGAGATGGGGTCGAACCTCTCCATGAACTCCTGGTAGTCCCTGAGCTTCCTGAGACCGTCGAGCATGGCGGGATGGGCCCTGCACCTGATCTCGGCGAGCTCCCAGAGACGTCCCTCGCGGAGGTACCTCTTGACGAGGGCGAGCTCGTTCTTGATCTGGTAGAGGTTGTGTCTCGCGATGAGCCTGATCCTGTCGTTCTTGGGGGTCTTCTTGAGGGCCTCGAGGGTCATTCCGCGGCATGCGGGGCAGTTGCAGTCGAGGGACATCATCTCGGAGAGCCTGAAAGTTCCGTCGATGAACATCATCCTGTCGTCCTTGGCGAACTTGGCGTAGGACGCGGAATCGAAGAGGTCGCATCCCATAAGGGTGGCGAAGGCGAGAATCATGGGGTGTCCGGCACCGAACAGGTGGACGGGCCTGTTGGGGTTGAGACCCAT
>JAKSHW010000145.1 GCA_024399195.1 archaeon
CTGACCCCTACCTCGGACTCCTCTTCGACTATGATGGTGGCTTTTTCATTGTTTCCTTCGATAATACCTGCAAGGGACGAACCTGTGGAGATCACAAGGGTTCCGTTTACGATGAGCGATCCGGACGTCCTGAATCCGTATTTTTTCAGAAGCGCGGTCAGGGGGTAGTATTTCTCCTCGAACTCCCTGTCGTTCAGTCCCGAGAAAAGAACGAGTTCCTTACGGACGTCCAATTCGGCGTTTTCCCCGATGGTGATGCAGGCTCCGGGAAGTATGCGGTAATGGGCGTTTATGGAATAGATTCCGTCTTCAAGGAAGTAATCGAAGTTATAGGGTATCGAGAAGTAATTGTCGTTGAGATCGATGTAGTTGTCCATGACGTTCAAGGAGATCGTTCCGAATTTCGCACCTCCGACGATCGTCACCGTCATTTTTCCGATATCCTTCCAAATATTGCTGGTCCAAGTATCTTCCAGGTATTTCGTATCGTCATAGGTGAAGGTCGCATATGCCTTGGGTTCCAGAGAGAACATGGCATCATAGGTGTTTATGATGTTCACGTTGCATTCCTGGTATTTGTCTTTGGCATACAGGGAGGTGTACCCGTAGAACGATGCTCCGCTGTCCACCCTCAAGGTGCATTGGATGTTGATGAACGCATATCTGTTGAACGCGGCCTGGTTTTCCTCATAGAGGTTCACCATGTTGTCTCCACCGATGTAATCGAGGATGACGAGGGGTTCATACACTGAGGAGTTGGGGTTGGCAACGACCTTTCCATGACCTTTTATGAATCCGTAACAGTGGAGTTCACCACCTGATTTCAATACCAGATTTCCACCGAGGACCACCTGGGAATAACTGCCTGAGGTGTGGCCCTGGTAGTCGAAATAGGCAGGTCTGCCTGTGATCCCTCCGATAATGAACGAACCCTCTACAGTGACGGTAACCCTGTCCCTGACCACCAGTTCGATGTATTTGTCTCCGGAGATCTTGGCGGAGGTTTTACTCTCGGACTCACCTAGGCTATGGCCTGTACGGTCATTGTCGGAATAGGGGAGGATCAAGGTAACACCCGCTTTGATCCTGATGTCGTTGCTGATGTAGTACGATTCACCTGCTTTGCCGGTGATAATGACCGTATCTCCTTTATCAGCGTGGTTCAGGGCATCCGTCAGTGTCGTATACACTGTTTTGCCGATAGTTGCCCCTGGTTCGGCATATACGGTATCGGCTGCATCGCTCTGATCGGATACCAAAGGCATCACGGCCAGAAGTGTTATTATCGCCGCCAATACCATAAGGCTTGGACGTTTCATGCACTAATATCTGGGTATTCTTGATAATGGTTGTTGTCCGTCCACCAGTTGAATATTGACATATGTTCTGTAATTCAGTATGGGTCTGGAAAATGTGTCAGTGTGTTCGGTTTGCAACGATATGCTGATTTTTTGGTAGAATTAGTGATTTATGTACACGGACTTGTCTCAATGTAGTCTCTCATTTAACGGATAACTAAAGTTAATTTATTGATACTGGCTCATTTGAATTCTTTAATAATTCGCACTTTATTGATCTATAATGGATGGTGTCAATTCTGCAAATCCCTTAAAAAATGTTCCTTATGGCCCTTGGACCAAGGGTCAGGATGGTCGGTCTATATGCGTTAGGTTATGTTGATTCCCATCGATTTTTCTATACTGGAACATGCACTTTTTAGTAAAATTCCATTAGTTAATCTGCTATCAAATTCATATTATCTTCATTTTTTGATAATAATTTTTAAAAAATTGAAGGTCTTATTTTGCGTGCGCGCGTCTTTATTATTATATAACATGGCTCAATGTATCTGTATTCGAATCATTCGAGGACGGATTAAATGAGAACCAACATGAAAATGGTCATCGGACTCCTTGCAGTGCTGATGATCGCTTCTAGTTTTGCTGTCACCATCAGTTCTGGTGACAGTGCCGCCGAGACCGGTGACGGCAATGTGTTTGCCGCCGATGTCCGCGATCTCTGCGATTCCGTGTTCGGAGAGGGAAAGATAGGCATAAGCGTCGAATCCGACGTAGTGACTATCCATGTCAACCCATCCGACATTACCACTGTAGCTGCCGACGATGATGTCAAGAACGCCATCAAGGCGCTTGTTCACGACTACAAGTACATCTACGTGAACGGGGACTCCATCGTCAATAATTCCAAGCCTGATATGGCACAACTCCTGCCCCTTCAGATCTCTTCCGCAGAGACCTTCAAATCCTGCGAACTGGCCCTTGGGGACAACGAGATCATCACCTATGACGTGAAGACCGTGAAAACCGGACCTGCAGACGAGTCTATCACTGAGTCGTTCATTCTCAGGATGGTAGTGGAGTTCACTGATCCTGCACTTCTTGTAGGTGTCCAGGCCGTTCAGTCCAACCTTATCGTGTCTGCCGATCCTGTCGTCATGGGATTTGACCTCAGCGGAACTAACCTCCAGGACATCGTTCCTCTCGAGGCCTATGGTTCCATGGACGTTCTTGACTACCTCATGGTTTTGTTCTCCGATTACGAGAACCTCGACCTTGGAAACATGCAGCCTGTATTGGACTATTCGATGGGTATTCTGAAAAACTCGCACATCGATCCTGTTGCAGCCGCCGAGGCCGCCATCAAGAACTTCACCCACAGGGCTACCACCGTGATCGACAACGGTTCCGAGAAGTACTACTTCGCTGTGAACGACGATGGTTCCATCGTCACTGACGTTCCTGAGGGATATGTCTGTGGATGGACCGCTCCTGTTTCCGTATTCACCGAAG
Source organism: archaeon (assembly GCA_024399195.1). Lineage (GTDB taxonomy): Archaea > Thermoplasmatota > Thermoplasmata > Methanomassiliicoccales > Methanomethylophilaceae > Methanomethylophilus. The sequence goes on from JAKSHW010000145.1 coordinate 2,811, forward strand.
GTCAGATCATTGCTCCTGCCGTTACGTTTTACGCAGGCAATGCGATCATCGAGGCGAATGCAGAGGTCATCCTGCCTACCGATTCCTCTGTGACCGTTCTTGGTGCAACCGTTTCCGAAGCCGAGCTTATGATAGGGGAATCTGCAACCGTTTCCGTCGATGTGGACAACCCTGGCTCTGTACCTTACTCTGTCGTGTTCACTTCCAGTGATGAAACTGTCGTCATCGTCGATCCCCTGACCGGTGATATCCTTGCGGTCGGACCTGGTGTAGCCACTATCGGTGCAACCGTTCCTGGAAACAACACCGTCTTTGTGGATGTCACCGTAACTGTATCCGTCGAGGGCATCACTCTTGATGTGGATTACGTTCAGATGGATGTCGGAGACAGTTATGTCCTCGTTGCAACCGTAATTCCTGCACAGGCTTCCGACAAGAACCTTCTGTGGGTATCCGAAAACACCGATGTGGCCCTTGTGAATGAGAGCGGTGTCGTCACCGCAGTCGGTGGAGGATCCACCGTCATCACTGTCATCACCGAGGACGGAGGATTCACTGCATCCTGTATTGTGGAGGTTATCGTCCATGTGACCGGTATAACTCTTGACAAGGAGTACGTTCAGCTTTCCATCGGAGAAACCGTCACCCTCGTCCCCATTGTCCTTCCCGATGAGGCCACCGACAAATCCGTGATGTGGGAATCAGACGACACCTCAGTCGTCATCGTAGACGATTTCGGAAACATCACCGCTGTTTCGGCCGGTCTCACCTACATTTACGCCACAACCGTAGACGGCAGTTACTTTACGTACTGTGAAGTAGAGGTCGACTCCCTCTATCACTACGAGGTACGTTACCAGGACATCGATGGAATGATGATCGCAAATGTCGTTTCTGGATCCGCTGCCTATGGCGAGACCGTGGTTGGAGAACTCATCGACATTCCCGGGTATGAGACTCCTGCCGAGTCCAAGTCCATCGTGATCTCCGACGATGTTTCCAAGAACATCATTGTATACACCTACTCCTACGTACCCACCCCTGTTTCCGGTGTTGAACTGAACAAGACCGAGATGAAACTGGACGTTGGAAAGAAATCTACCCTTGTGGCTACCGTACTTCCCACCTATGCGGTCATCAAGAACATCTTCTGGTCTTCCAGCGATGAATCCATCGTGACCGTAGATCAGTTCGGTTCCGTTGTCGCCGTCGCGGAAGGTGTGGCTACAATCACCGTCACAACCGTAGATGGTGGATTCACAGCAACCTGTGAGGTTACCGTCCCCGTCCATGTCAAAGGTGTTTCCCTTGACATGACCTCAGCCTCTGTTGCCGTAGGATCCGAGTTCACTCTCGTTGCAACCGTAACTCCCGATAATGCCACCAATAAAGCCGTGTCCTGGTCCTCCAGCAACAAATCCGTTGCAACCGTGGATGAGAACGGTAACGTGGTCGTGAAAGCTCCCGGTAAAGCAACCATTACCGTCATCACCAAGGACAAGTCCTTCATCGCAACCTGTAAGATCGTTGCAATCGCAGACCAGTCCTATGTCGTCAACTACGTCGATGAAGAAGGCAACGAGATCG
>JAKSHW010000146.1 GCA_024399195.1 archaeon
ATGTTCGCCATCCCCTTCACACACCCCATGATGGGAATGGACAATCTGATGTACGGCAATACAGGCCTTATCCTCGGTGGACTGCTCTACTTGGTCGTATTCGATATCATTATGATTGCGATCACTGTACGTGTCTACAACTCGGACATACTTATCACCGGTATCGGACAGAATCCCACTGTGAGGAAACTGTGCAAGATGTTCAAAACCAAGGAGACGGAAAATGACGATAGAGGAGATCGCTAAAAGACTTGTAGGTAAGAAGAAGGTCATTCTGACCCACGGTAACTCCGATATGGACGCCATCGGATCCGCGTTCGCCATAAGGTGTGCCTTCGGACCTGCCGACATCTTTGCTCCCGCCGGCGTGGACAGGGTTGCGAAGATGGTCGCCGAAAAGCTCGACATCCCCATCCTCGACTACACGGACCTGTCCGATTACGAGCTCGTGGTCGTCGTGGACACCTCGTCCCCCGAACAGCTCCAGAACGAGGCCGTCATCGTCCCTGCGAACAGTGTGGTTATCGACCACCATGCCCCTACCGGCAAATGGGTCGACATGGACTACTTCTGCGACGAGACCAGGACCTCCTGCTGCGAGATCGTAAAGGACATGATCGACCTCATGGACATTCCCCTCAGCAAGGCCGCGGGTCTCGCCCTTATCGGCGGAATGCTTACCGACAGCGGGCACTTCCAATATGCGGACCCCCGTATGCTCAGGGCCTTCGCCGACGTCATGGAAAGATGCAGCATCCCCATGGACGAGGCGATGATGCTCACCAGGGCCCCCGTCAACATGAACGAACGCAACGCCGCCATGAAGGCTATCGGACGTTCCAAGTTCGAGAGGGTCGGCGACATGATCGTCGCGGTGTCCTTCGGAAGCAGCTTCGAGGCCGCATCCTGCAGGGCCCTCATGGCCTCCGGTGCGGACGTGGTGTTCGTAGGTTCCCAGAGGGAGAACGAGTTCCGTGTGAGTGCAAGGGCCACCCAGGAGATGGTCAGGAGAGGCATCAAGCTCGATGCCATCCTCGGGGAGCTCAGCAAAGAGACCTTCACCGACGGCGGAGGACACGGCGGTGCCGCAGGAATGACCGGTACCGGCGATGTCGAAGCCATGGTCCACATGTGCATGTCCAAGACCATGGACGAGTTCAGAAGGATCAAGGCCACCATGGAAGCACAGGGCCTCAGATAAGTCACAAACGACGGTCGGTACGTCCGGCCGTCACATTCCTTTTTATCGACGTTTACAAAAAAGACCACCGAGGGGATGTCCCCCGATGGAATGGATTTTCTCAGAGTTTTCCGAGGCTTACGAGGATCTCCTTGATCTTCTCGTATCTCTCGGGGTGTGCTGCGAAGTACTCGGCGACAGGTGCAAGGACTGCGTTCATACCGTCTGCGACACCGGTCTTAAGGTCGGGAGGAGACAGTTTGCCGGAGAAGTAGTCCTCGGTAAGGGCCTCGTAGGTGGCGTAGGAGACGTCCCCTCCGTATTTCTCGGGGCGGGCGATGTCGAGCTTTCCGAGCCTGGGGAAGAGGATGTACTTGGAGATGACGAGCATGGGGTTCTCTCCCTCGAGCTCTTTCTCAGGGGGACAGTAGGCCTTCTTGATCTTCTTCTTGATGGACTCGGGGGTGTCGTGGATGTTGATGCTGTTGTTGGGATCGGACTTGGACATCTTCATCTCGATCATGTTCGCGGAAGCGCTCTCGATGGTGTCTCCGGCGACCTTCTCGACGGCCTTGACACCGTCCACGTTCATCCTGGAGTTTCCTTTGAGTCCCGGGATCAGAGGCGTGTGAATGGCGATAGGTTTCTTCCATCCGAACTTCTCGGCGACCTCCCTTGCGAGCATGTGAACCCTCCTCTGGTCGATACCGGCGTATGCCACATCGACACCGAGGTGGAAGATATCGGTGACCTGCATGATAGGGTAGAGGATCTTGGAGGAGTCGAGCTCGGCCTCGTCCTCTTTCCTTCCCATGATGGTCATGGTCCTCTTGATCCTGGAAAGGGAACTGACCTTACCGACCTGGATGACCTTGGCCCAGTAGTCGAGGTCCTGGAGGACTTCGTTCGCATAGACGAACTCGACCTTGTCCCTGGGGACGCCGAGGGCGATGAAACAGTCCTCCATGTAATGTGCACAGGCCTGGATGTTCTCGAGCTTTCCGCCGAGCTTGTCGTTGATGGACGCATGCCAGTCGGCCCAGAGGATCTTCACGGTGAAACCCGCATCGCAGAGGTCCTTGATCTTGGAGGTGACGAGGGCCCATCCCATATGAACAAGTCCGGAAGGCTCGAATCCGATATACGCGACAGGATTCTCCTTGGTCTCGATCAGTTCCCGGAGTTCGTTCTCATTGACGATTTCCATAGCGTTCCTGGATATCAAAGCCATTTTTTCGTCTGTGTTCATACTAATCGGACAGGCATCGGTTCCCTTTATTAAATAGGATGGGAACGGGTCCAGGACAACCGTTAAGTCGGATAAATCCATCGTCGGCCCAAATGTACGGCAAGACCATCGAGAGCCTGGAATCCAGTCCCATCAAGGACATCTCCGGGTACAGGTACTTCATCAACCCCCTCACGGACGGTGTCCCGCGCATGGACCCGCTTTTCCTGAAGGAGGTCGTCGATTGGATGCTGTGCGTGTGCGATTTCGACTGCGACTGCATCCTCGCCCCCGAAAGCATGGGAATACCCCTCGCGGTCCCCGTGTCCCTGACCAAGGGCGTCCCCTACTCCGTCATCAGGAAACGCAGCTACGGTCTCCCCGGGGAGATACCCATAGTCCAGACCACCGGCTATTCGAAAGCGGACATGTTCATCAACGGTGTGGGAAAAGGAGACAGGGTCGTCATCGTCGACGATGTCGTGAGCACCGGCGGCACCATGTGCTCCATAGTGGAGGCCCTCCTGTCGGAAGGGGTCGAGATAGCGGACATCCTCATACCCGTGGACAAGAACAACGGTTCCATGAAGGTCCTGGAAAGGACAGGCGTCCCGGTGAAGACCATGGTCAGGGTCACCGTCACCGAGGACGGCGTCGAGTGTTACACCTAACAGTAGTGTGTCCGTTTCTTAACCGTGTCCGGCCTGGCATACCCTATGGTACCCGACCTGGCGTTGTTCGTGCTGTCGGCCGCCCTGATAGGCTCCGCCGTAGGCACCTTCACAGGTCTGGTGCCCGGGATCCACGTCAACACGGTGGCTACGATCCTCCTAGCCGCCTATCCTCTCATAGAAGAGGCGATGTCAGGCATCGTGGGTCCCGCGGATGTACCTCTGCTGATATCGTGCTGCATATTCTCCGCCTCCACCGTGCATTCCTTCGTGGATTTCGTACCCTCGGTGTTCATAGGGGCCCCCGATGCGGACGAGGCCCTTTCGGTGCTTCCGGGACATCGTCTCCTGCTCATGGGGGCGGGCATGGTTGCGGTCAGGGCGGCCGCATTGGGAAGCGTCACAGGGGCCCTGTGTTCATTGGCGTTGTCCGTACCTCTGCAGTGGCTGATGGTGAACGGTCTGTCCGACATCATGGAAAGGTTCACCTTCGGGATGCTTACGCTCACCATGGCCGTCCTGGTGCTGTCCTCGGAAAGGAGAATCGTGTCTCTTGTGCTCCTGATGGTCTCGGGGATGTGGTGGTTCTCCTTGGACGGCATGGGTGTACCTTGCACGGGGGTTCTGGGGGAAGGCACTCTCCTGTTCCCGTTGTTGACGGGGATGTTCGGGGTCCCTCCGCTGTTGGACAAGGTACGTGACGGGGGTATCCCTCCCCAACGCGACCCCGGAAGGTCGTACGTTGGTCCGGGGCCCGGGATCAGAGGGGTCGTCACGGGGATGGTGGCGGGATGGTTCCCCGGGATCACATCCACCGCGGGGGCGTCCCTGGCGTCCGCCTTCGTGAAGGAGAAGGGGCCTGAGGACTTCATCGCCATGGTCGCGAGCATAGGGACGGTCACGTCCGTGTTCTCGGTGGTGACCCTGTCGGTCACGGGAAGCGGCCGTTCGGGCACCTCCATGGCCGTGAAGGACCTGATAGGGGACTCCTTGGGAGGGATATGTTCCGATGCGTTCATGACCGTCCTGTTCTGCATAGGGGTGGCCTCGGGCCTGGGGTTCGTGATCACCGTCATGGCGGGGAAATGCATGGCATCGGTCGTGGACCGTGTACCTACAGAACTACTGAACGACTCGGTGCTGGTCCTGATGGTGGCCCTGGTGTTCCTTTTCACAGGGCCTTTCGGACTCGCCGTGCTCGCATTGTCCACACTGTTGGGGATGGTCCCTCCCGCCCTAGGCGTGGGAAGGGTGTCCCTGGTAGGGTGTCTGCTCCTGCCGCCGTGGATGGGTCAGCTGGGTT
>JAKSHW010000147.1 GCA_024399195.1 archaeon
TATCGGAACGATCGTCCCCATGGTAGGAATGAAGGAAAAACCCATACATTACTATGTAAAAGACAGATTCCTCTCGTTCTACCATGAGGTGTTGAAGAACAACATAGCAGCGACAGTAGATATGAACAATCTCTATACCATCCTCAAAGGTCGTATCGACACATTTCTGGGACATATGTTCGAAAAACAATGTGAAAAATACATTCTTGATCATTATCCCGTAGAGAAAATAGGGAAATGGATCGGAAATACGGTCAAAAAGGACGCAGAAGGCAACATCATCCGCGATAGCGAGGGGAAGCCCTGCCATGAATCCACAGATATAGATGTGGTGGCATTGATAAGGGAGGGAAACATCAGAACGGAACTTTTCGCTGAATGCAAATTCACCAACCACACCGTGGGTTTCCAAGAATACTATACCCTGCAATCCAGGATCGACTCCACCAAGGCAGGGGTCAACCGCAAGATCGTCATGTTCTCCAAAACCGGGTTCGACGAACGGTTCGAAGAATTCGCGGATAACAACGGAATAGATCTCGTGACGCTGGAAATGATGTTCGATTGAGTCAGGGTTAACGCTATACAACTTTCAGACCTGTGAGTTTTATAGCGTTAACTTAAGATGAGGACCAAATTCTGTAGTGTTACTTTTGTCCCCCCCTAAGCTTATGATTCCAAATACTTCAAGCGTAAATTTAGGCTTTCTAGATCAATGTATTCATCATCCTCATAAATTGCAAGTTCATCTACACAATCTGTTATTTGATTCAAAAAATCCTCATCTACGAATTCTCCGTCATTTTTATTGTTAGATAGAGTTATTTCAAGCATCTCAAAATATTCCAATAATGTCTCGATATCATTGTTATCAAGTGGAAGGATTAAATTATTTTTTGAAAGACTATCAGAAATACATTTTACAGTAGCATCACTTATTAATTTTTCCATAATATCACATTATTTATTTCTTTTTGGACTTATTGTTCGATTGAATCCAAATTAACGCTATGGGCCTTCAGAAACGTAAGGCCCTATAGCATTAACCCCGAAAATAGGACACCGTCCGAACCTGTCCGATCCGGACGATGTCATTTCAATACTTGTAATCGCTGATCTTGTAGGACCCTTCCACAGGCATTACGAATATCCTCCCGTCACCGGACCTTCCGGTGCATGCGGAGGAACGGATGGTATCGATCACCTTTCCAAGGACGGAATCGTCCTCGATCACTATCTCGATCTTCACCTTCTCTATCTCATCGACCACGAACTCCCCGACCCTGCTGGTGAACTTCACACCCGCCTGTTTACCGCGTCCGGTGACATGGGTGAACGTCATACCGTTCACACCGATGTCCTTCAAGGCCTCCTTGACCTCCTGGTACTTCTCAGGACGTACTATCGCTACTATCATCTTCATTCGATCCACCTCAGATCATGTAGGAGGGTTCTCCGTGTTCGACGATATCCTGACCGATGGTCTCCTCGTCCTCGGGGATCCTTATCTTCATGAACTTGGACACCAGGAACACGATGGCGTAAGTGACCACGAAGCAGTAGACGGCGACGACGAGCGAAGATACGATCTGTCCAACAAGAAGGTCGGTACCTCCGAAGAACAGGCCGTTGATACCATTGCAGAACCTTCCCTCGACGAACAGTCCTGTGGAGATGGAACCCCAGAATCCGGCCACACCGTGCACACCGAACACATCGAGTGCGTCGTCTATATTGGATTTGGACCTCATATAGCTGACCGCGAAGTAACATAGGACACCACCGATGATACCGACCACGAACGCGGAAGGTGCACTGATGTACCCGGCCATGGGGGTCACGGAACCGAGGCCAGCAATGGAACCGGACACCATTCCCAACACACCGACACGTCCGGTGAGGATGTACTGACATACGGACCAGGAAGCGGTGGCCGCCACTGCGGAAAGCTGGGACATGAAGATCGCACGGATGGCGATACCGTCCGCGGTGAGTCCGGAACCTCCGTTGAAACCGAACCATCCGAACCACAGCATTAGAGCACCGATGAACACGAAGGGGATGTTGTGTGCACGGGACTTGCGGACGCTGTCCTTCCTCCTTCCCACGAAGAGGGCCAATGCAAGACCGGTCATACCTGCGAGGATATGGACCACGATACCTCCCGCATAGTCGAGCACCACGAAGTTGGATGCAAGGAATCCTCCTCCCCAGATCCAATGGGCGACAGGGACATAGACGAGAAGTCCCCAGAGGATGAGGATCACGGTTATGGAAACGAACCTTACACGTTCGGCACACGCACCGATGATGATCGCACCGGTGATGACGGCGAACATCATCTGGAACACGGCGAAGGTCAAGGAGTTCTGTTCGGAGGGAAGACTTCCGTCGAGAAGACCTTCGAAGAAGAAATAGTCGAGGTTACCGATGAACGCCCCATCACCGCTGAACGTTAGGGAGAATCCGCAGATGACCCAGATAAGGGTCATGATGACGATGGCAGCGATACATTGGCACATGATGGAGGTCATGCTCTGTTTCCTGAGCATACCGCCGTAGAAGAAGGCAAGACCGGGGACCATGAAGAACACGAGTCCTGCGCAAACCATGAGCCATGCGGAATCGCCCGAACTTCCAGGCGCAGCGGTATCTGCTGATACAACCGTTGATGATAAAGTCACAACAACCAATGAAAGTAATATTGTTGCTGCAACGATTGATAATTTTGTCGAGTGATTCATTGAATACCCCTACAACTGTCTAATTGGCTTAACGATTGTATCATCCTATTTAACACATATGGATAAATGAGCGTTAAATCAGAATAAAAATAGATGAACAAACAATAAATCTTGGTATCTATAAAGAATATAGAATATTATAATAAGGCATTAGACAAATGAACAACAATTCGAAGAAATGTACGACGTACCTCCGAACGGAACCCTTCGAAGGACGGATGGAAAACGAACGGTACAGGCCTCCGAAGGCCCATACCGTATGAAAAAGGTCGGAACACCGACCGTTTATCTTCTGACGATGATACAGAGAATGTCCTTGTCTTCGACGACGTGGTCCATACCGACGGTCTGTCCGGGGAACTTGGCGCTCTTACCCCAGATCATGGCGTACCTGAACGCGTTCTTGAAATCCCTGTGGATAAGCTCACAGACATCACCGACTGTGTTGCCCCTCTTGACGATGAGGGGGATGTCGAGGTCCGCTTCCTGACCCTGGGGTTTGAGGAACACACGGATCATATCGATGGTGTCGTAGATGGCCTGTTTCAGTTCATCCATGTGGAGACCGGTTGCGGCGGATACACCGACGCTGTGGTACTTGCTGTGCATAGCCTGTACAGCCTCGAGCTGACCGGGCTTGGCAAGGTCACACTTGTTAATGGCCATTACCGCCTTGATGTACACCCTGTTGCCTGCAAGGACGTCCAGCATCTGTTCGACATCGATATCCTCACGGACGACGACGGTACAGTTGAGGTGACCGTATGCTGCGGTCATGTCCTTGATGGTCTCGACAGAGATCTTGGTAAGCTTCAATGTGGGCTTGACCAGGATACCTCCCTGCTGGGAAGTGGTGATGTTCACATCGGGTGCATGCTGATTGAGCCTGATGGCCGAGTTGTACAACTCCTTCATCAGAACGCTCATATCGGGATTGAAGATATCGACGACGAGAAGGATGACGTCTGCGGACCTTGCGGCGGCGATAACCTCCCTACCCCTACCCTTACCACGGGAAGCATCCTTGATGAGTCCGGGCATATCGAGGATCTGGATCTTCGCATGGTTGTATTCCATCACTCCAGGAACGACATCGAGGGTGGTGAAATGGTACGCACCGACCTCGGACTTCGCTCCGGTGAGCTGGTTGAGAAGAGTGGACTTACCGACGGAAGGGAATCCTACGAGTGCGACGGTGGCGTTTCCTGCCTTTTTGACATAGAAACCTTTGGTTCCTCCGCCTGCCCTTGCAGACTCGATCCTCTTTTCCTTCTCGAGGGCGAGTTTGGCGATCTTCGCCTTGATCTTACCGATGTGCGCTTCTGTGGCCTTGTTCTTCTTAGTGTTGGAGATCTCCTTCTCCAACTCTGCTATCTGCTCATCGATCGTGGCCATAGAAACACCTTGGAACACCCATACCTACCATATATATGAACTTGAGTTGGACAGATGTAACGCCCGTTGGTCACAATCGGACCCAGAACAAAACGAAACCGTCCCAGATACGGATTTCCGACACCCATTGTTATTAA
>JAKSHW010000148.1 GCA_024399195.1 archaeon
ATCTGAAACCCGTTTATCCCAGGTCCGTTTTTACGGATCTGGGACATATACTTATCTTCTGTTTTTCGTCCGAACGAAAACGTGTTCAGGATAGTAGGTGAAATCGATTGAAATCATTCGATTTTACAGTACTGGGTCTTTTAAAAATTAGTATATTTACAAGTTCTCACTTTCGGTCACTATCGGTGACCTCCCGATTTTCTTTAAATACCCTTGTTGCGTGTGGAGTATTGTCAGGTACGGACACTTGGAACCCTTTGACATGACGTCTGTCTTAGAGATACACAGGTGGAAACGTATCGGCCGGATAAGTCGCTTGAGGGTGTCGAACGCCCACCTGGGACTGGTTTGGTTTGTAAAAAGTCCCAGGCGGGCTTCGGGGATGAAGATCCTCGGAACGGAAAGGTTCTATCGAGGGCCACCGGTAAAACGAAAATTATCCCACTTGTTGGGCGGGTTCTACACGTCTCTATTCAGAAGGCACTCTTTCTCTGCCTGTAGAGGAAGAACAGGAATAGGGGACTTCCGATGAGAGCGGTGATCACTCCGACAGGTAATCCTCCTGTGAGAAGTCTTACGATGACATCTCCACCGAGAACCATCAACGCACCCAAAATTCCAGAAGCGGGAATGAGAAGTTTATTGTCACTTCCAGTGAACAGCCTTGCAAGATGAGGGGCGACCAGTCCAACGAAACCTATGGTTCCACTGTAACATACGGACGTGGCTACACCGATGGAAACCAGCACGAAACAGTAGATCCTGATACGGGTAGGCCTTACACCGAGGCTCTGACATACCTTGTCCCCCGACATTAAGACATTGATCTTTTTAGCAAGAAACATAAGTCCCAGTACAACGATAATGCATGCGATTGCAAGAGGGAGTAGATCATCCATCTTGACATCACTTAGAGTTCCGATGCTCCATCTGTAGATCTCTTCCAACTTCTCATCGCTGGCATTGAACTTGATGAACGTCGTGAACGCCGAGAACATGTACATCATACCGATACCGACAAGAACCATCATCGTAGGGCTCATCTTCTTGAAAGAAGAGATGAAGACGATGGCCGCACAGGGAAGCATGGCGAACAGGAACGCATTGACCACCATGCCCATGTCGTGATCGAGACCGGGTACGATACACCATCCATAGACCAAAGCGATGCTGACACCGAACAATGCAGCCGAGGATATTCCTATGGTATAGGGTTCCGCAAGGGGATTGCGGGTGACTGTCTGCATAACGGCTCCGCTTACAGCAAGAATGATTCCTACGAACACACCGGCGATGGTGCGTGGGACGTTGTATTGGAAGATGATCTTCTCGATGAGGACCTCACGGTACCCTTCGGGAGCTATTCCGAGGAAATACCTGTAGACCATCCCCCAAGCCTCTTCGAAGCCCATCTGGAAACTGCTTACGGACAGGGAATAGACGGCGATGACGAACACGATAACCGCGGCCACGGCCATCGCCATGACCCTCATACGGTTCTTTCTGCGGTACCTGCGTGAATTCTCCGAAGCCATGTCACCACACCGCGTTCTTCTGCCTGATGATCAGATACAGGAATATCGGCGCACCGATGAAGGAGGTTATCACTCCCACGGGGATTGTGGCCGAGAGGTCGACGGAACGGGAGACGATGTCACACCCCAGAAGGAACAGTGCTCCGAAGGATGCGGCGGCGGGAATGAGGTATTTGTTATCGGATCCAAGGATCAGACGGACGATATGGGGGATTATCAGTCCGACGAAACCGATGATCCCGACATAGCTGATCACTACCGCGGTCATGACCGAAAGCACGACCAGACACAGGACACGGAACTTCTCTATGTCCAGACCGAGTGACTTGGCGTCCTTGTCGTCCAAGGACATGAGGTTCAGTCTGTTCGCGAGGGGCATGATTATAACCACTCCCGCTAAGGTGGATGCGACGGACAGGGGAAGCACGTCCCATGTCAGATCGGAAAGGGTTCCGACCTGCCACGTGTAGACCATGGAAAGCGTTGCGGAATCCGTGGTCACCAACAGGAGGGACGTCATCGAACTGAAAAGATAGGACACCGCCACACCCGACAGGATCAGGGTGGACGGGGATTTTCTGAACATAGGGGCCATCAGGACGATCAATGCTATCGGGACCAATGCGAACACGATCGCATTGATAGTGACGGCAAGGCTTCCGGATGCTACCGAGAATCCCATGGTCATCGCCACGGCGACTCCGAAAAGGGCACCCGAGGACACTCCGGTAGTATAAGGGTCTGCCAAGGGGTTCTTCATGGAACTCTGCATGACCGAACCTGCGACGGCCAAAGCTATGCCCGCCACTATGGCGAACACTGCCCTGGGCACCCTGTAATTCCATATGATACGGTCGTTGAACCATACAGGGTCCGATTCGTCATAGGTCACCCCTTTGATGTGGTCTATAAACAGTGTGAAAACATCAGAAACCGAAAGGTCGCGTGTACCTACGCACAGCGATACAAAGAACATGAAGAATACAAGGACCGCACATACAGCGATGAACACCAGTTTCCTACCGGTGTATTTGGAATATTCCTCTTTCATCCTCTGTTTTTCAGATTCCATGTCGAACCACCATATATGTTGGTAGATTTATCCAGTCAACCACTTACGTTTATTTTAGGTGTTGCAAGAAAGCATCACCTGTCGGTGATCTCCTCTATACGCTCCTCGAACTCGAGATAGACCTCACCGATACTTTCCAACATCTCGTCAGAGGCGTCCCAGAACCCTCTGCGGTAAGCTTCGTCGAGACGTTTCACCATCTCCATCATCGCATAGGGATTGACGTCCTTGACCCATTCACGGGTTTCCTTGTCAAGGACGAACCTCTCGGCGAGGTCCGTGTACATCCAATCCTCTACTATGTCGGAAGTCGCAGACCAACCCAATGTGAAACCGAAAAGTTTGGAGAGCTCCTTCGCACCGGCGAAACCATGTTTCTTCAGACCGTTCAACCACTTCGGATTATCGATCTTACTGCGGAATATGAACGCACACTCCTCCGCTGTGGTACGGAGCTTCAGGTTCTGCATATCCGAGGAATCCCCCATATACGACACGGCATCCTTTCCCCTCAACGACCTCACAGCGGAGTTCATCCCACCTAACATGTCGAAATCGTCGTCCATGTCCAACATATCCACGGCCCGGGTGTTGTGGTTCTTCACGGTGACATCCATGACCGACAGTCTTTTCCGGAAAAGGTCGGGACGTGATTCCCCCTGCAGGCCCTTTCCATACACATAGCACCCATGTGCGACATAGATGTCCGAAAGGTCGTCCACAGTCTTCCAGGAACCGGTCTCCACCGCACCGCTTATTCCACATCCGTACTGACCCGGGGCGTCACCGAATATCCTGATGGAGGCTGCACGACGTGCATCGTCCAAAGGCACCCCTGCAAGGACCGCCTCCACCGTATCGCGTCTGAGGTTCGCAGCGAGATAGTTGTTCTCCTCGCCTTCATCTAAAGACGCTATGGTACGGACCCCTTCGTCTATCATATCCGATATGATCGGGAACGTGTCCCTGAACAGGCCGCTGATCCTCACTGTGACATCGATACGGGGGCGGCCCAGCTCCGATAAGGGAATGACCTCCAATCCCGTCACACGGCCCCCGTAACGGTCCCATACGGGACGGAGACCCATAAGCTTCAGAATGTATGCGACGTCGTCCCCACCGGTCTTCATCGTATCGGTGGCCCATAGTACTACGCCTACGTTCTGAGGGTAGATCCCGTAGTCCGAGACATACCGTTCCACCATCTGTTCGGCCATGGAAGAACCAATGTCCCAGCTCGAGTTCCAAGGGATACCGTCAGGTTCAATCGAATAGAAGTTCTTCCCCGTAGGAAGAATGTCGGCCCTGCCTCTTCCGGGACATCCCGAAGGTCCGGGAGGAACGTATTTTCCTTCCAACGCCCCGAGAACGTTGACGATCTCGTCATCGGTGTCCTCCACCGCGTCCCGGATGAAACCGCAAATGAACCGGGTCACGGTGACGAGATCCTTAGAACCGGGATACAGCGAGGATGCGATACCGACACAGGTGTCCGTGTCGAAACCGTTGTCGACGATCCGTCTTATGAACGAACACGATTCAGAATCCACCGTATCGATGACCTCACCTGCGGTCTTTCCACATTCCAAAACATCGGAAGGGGATTTCAGAAGGTTTTCAAGGACGAAACCGTGGAACGAAGCTATGCTCTCCCTCAACGAGGG
>JAKSHW010000149.1 GCA_024399195.1 archaeon
AATATTCGGTTTATAAACAAGTCAAAAACATACTCCCTACTTTGAGGAGTTATCCTTATAATCAATATATCTTTTTAAATTGCGCGGAATACTGTCAAGCTGCTCTCCATCAAGAGTGCTAATTACTTCGGAAAGGAGATGGTACTGATGTCTGAACTGTATATCTCCATAGGTTTCGGAATAAATATTGACCATACGGAGTCCAATATCCTCCAACTCCGCACTAATACTTCCGTTGGAAGAATCTTCAGGTGAAACATTCGCCAACTTTAAAAGACAGTCGTTCAACTCCGACTGCCTGTCCTCCATCCAAGAGACGAGAGATTCAGTCATGACCATCACAATAGAGCTCTATTGCCTCGAAAGGAATCACCTTGAGAGACGAGTCGGAATGATATTTGGACCAAGGGGTGCCTTCCTCATGGGTCTGGTTTATCAATTGACCGACAGGGGTGCATGAATACTTCTCTATCGCTTTATCGAGGAGACGAATGTTGCTGTCCTTAAGGTCTATAGGGTCGAATATGCGTATCTTCGATGCCACGTAATGGCTGTACTTGCGATAAACATCTGGAACGACAGGACCGTAATGCCACGCCTCTATCCTATCCTCAAAGAGACGTTTTCCCGTACCTTTGTAATAGTCGACCCAAACGAAATAAAGGATCTTCTGAAGTTGAAGATTGTCCAATCTACGTTCGTGATTCTGACAATATGTAAGGATATATCTTGCCACATCAAATGCAGAATGACCCATCGACTCCCTCTCGGATAAGGAGGTTTTCAAACGATATAATGTTTAGGTACATACTTCTAAACCGATTGTTTGAAAACATTGGCATTATCAGATATAATCAATACAACTGCCTCTGATTAAAAGGTCCATGCTGCCTGGATGAGCCGTTTCAAACATGGACCGATGACGTCTAACCTGAAAACAGCCCATGTACCGACAAGGTTCTATAACGTAATCTGATAATCCGCGACATGCTTCTAAAAGCCCAAGCGATTTCCAAGGCCTTCGGTCCCATAAAGGTACTGAAGGATGTCAGTCTTCAGATAAACGAGGGGGACCGTATAGGTCTCGTGGGTGCCAATGGTGCCGGAAAGAGTACGTTTCTGAAGATCCTGCTTGGACTTGAGAAGGCCGATACCGGAGAGCTCACCGTACGTACCGACAAGATCGGCTACATGAGCCAGTTCTCGGACATCCCTGCAGACCAGACGGTCCGCGAGGTGCTCGAAGGTTCCTATTCGTATGTCGAGAACATCAGACGCAGACAGGCCGAGATCGATATGGAAATGGCTTCCGGAGGGGACATCGACTGGAACGCCTTGGCGGAAGAGAGTGCGGAGCTCGAATCCAAGATACAGCAGTTCGAGATGGAGATCGGGGACAAACTGGAGGACGTCCTGAAACAGGTCAGATTCCCCATGGACATCATGGACCGTGAAATGGGTTCCCTTTCCGGAGGAGAACGCACCAAGGTCATGATCGCCAAGACCGCCGTCCAGACATCGGACTGCGACCTTCTCATCATGGACGAGCCCACCTCCCACCTGGACATCAGCACCGTGGAGTGGATGGAGAGGTCCATCCTTTCGTCCAAATGCGCAGTTCTGGTCATCAGCCACGACAGGTACTTCCTGGACCGTATCGCCCTCAAGGTCGTGGAGATCGAGAACGGCAAATCGGTGGAGTACAAAGGCAACTACTCCGCATACGTGGACAAGAAGAACCAGGCCTATGAGAGGGCCCTCAAGGAGTACGAGAGGTACGCCTCCCAGAAGAAGAAACAGGAGACCCTCGCGAACCAGATGTTCCACGACTGCAGGAGGTACATGAGCAGTTACAAGACCAGGCTCATGTTGATTGACAAGATGGAGGAGAAGGAGAAACCCGACGAGGCCAAAGGGATCACCGTCAAGATCCAGGCCGCCCACAAATCCGGAAAGAACGTCATCATGGCGGAGAACGTGTCCATCGAACGCGACGGCAAGACCATCCTCTCCGGGATCGACCTCGATATCCAAAAGGGCGACAAGATCGGTGTGTTCGGATCGAACGGTGCCGGAAAGACCACCCTTCTGAAGGCCATCCTCGGCGAGATACCCGTCAAAGGGGACCTGTGGGTCGCACCCGGTGCCAAGATCGGCTACTACTCCCAGAACCACGAGTCCCTCGACCTCAATCTGACCGCGGAGGAACAGCTCCTCAACGTGATCGGAAAGGACAGGAAGGCCGAGGCGAGGAACATGCTCGCCAGGTTCCTTCTGACCGGTGACGACGTCACCCATAAGATGGAAACCCTCTCCGGAGGACAGAGGGCCAAAGTGGCGATGTGCCTCCTGCTACATGGCGAGACCAACGTCCTCGTCCTCGACGAGCCTACCAACTACGTGGACATAGACTCCAAACACGCTTTGGAAGAGGCCCTTGCGGAGTACGACGGGGTCGTCATCACCGTGACCCACGACAGGTTCTTCCTCGACAACGTCTGCAACAAGGTCGCCGAGGTCAAGGACGGAAAGGTCACCGTCTACAACGACAACTACACCGGCGTGAAAGGGGCCCCCGAACCCGTCAAAGCCGCCGAGAAAGGAGAGATGTACCGTGTCACCGAACCGTTCACCAACTGGGTCAACGGAAAGAAATACGTGAAAGGAGACAAGGTGGAGATCACTCCCTCGGAGATGAAAGGCTTCGAGGACGCCCTGAACAAAGGGAAGATCAGAAAGGTCTGAAACCATGACAATGCCTTCCCGCCATGTCCGGGGAGGATTGTCTTCTTCGAATGCAATCCATGTGTAGCATTGGTTTTTGGAAATGGACATGGACCGTTTCCGATACGACCATACCACGGTTCGTATGGATCGCGTTTTCAAGATTCCGTACTCGACCTCATTGCATCCGGGACGATCCCGGCATAAGGCCTATCGCCGATGACGAATACGGACCACGTATCGGACATCATCCGCCGACCGCATCTTTCCTGTTGCACCGTAGACGGAGCTCCCTCACGGCCAACCACATCATGGACCCTCCTCCGAACAGTTCGGCCAAAAATAGACTGAGGATCATGGCCCAGAAAGAGTAGTTGCTTGCGATGGCGAAGAGTCCGATGATCACGAGGTTACGGACCAACGACATCAGCATGGAAAGCTGTGCCTTCCTCATGGCCTGCAATGCGGACGAACCTATATCGATCATCCCCATGAACGGTATGAACACCGCGTATACCCGTAGGACGTCGGAGAATTCACCACGGTAAGGGGACAGGGACGCATCTGTAAGGAAAGGCAACATGAGGTAGTCCGCAAAGACGAAAATCCCGATGGACAGGACGCACAACCACACCATGCCCAGTCTGAACGAGTAGGTGAACGCACCCTTTGCCTTCCCCGTATCGTCCACGGCGAGTGCGGCGGCCAATACAGGGACCATGGCGGCACCTATGGCCATGGACAGGACATTGCTCATCGCCACGTATCTATAAGGGATGTTGTACAGCGATACGGCGATGATCCCTCCGACACCGACAAGGAAATACCTCTGAACCATGTTCAGGACACTGATCACCATCGATTCCGCGGTCTTGGGGATACCTACGACGAGTATGTCCACCATCTTCTTCGAATCGGGTCTGAAACCCCTGAAATCGGGCTTCAGATGCATCCTATGGGACCTGTAGACGTACAGCCCGTATACGATACCGAACAACGATGCGACACCTGTACCCCAACCTGCACCCGAGATACCCATACCGAAGACATAGATGAACAGAGGGTCCAAGACCATGTTCGCAAGGACCGTGACTATGTTCACGTTCATGGAGGCCCTGGCGGCCCCTTCTCCCCTCATGATCCCGGGGAACACCCCTACGAAAACCAAAGGTATGCACAGGACCACCATCGGAACGATATAGTCCCTGCACTCCTGCCCTATCTCCCCCACCCCCATGAACTCCACCATCGGGTCCATCGTGAGAAGGATGCAGGCCATCAGAAGCAAGGACAACAGGAATGAAAGGAACAATGACTGCAAAGGCAACGAATCGGCATCGTCACCCCTTGCAAGATGCGTGGAGATGGATACGGTGGCACCTACGCCTATCCCTGCACCGACACCTGCGATGATCCAATAATAGGGCGATATCGCCGCCACGGCGTTGAGACAGTCCGCTCCGAGACCAGAAACCCATGCCTGGTCCGCGA
>JAKSHW010000015.1 GCA_024399195.1 archaeon
GTGAAGAGCTCCGTCACCCTCCCCGTCAAGAGCATGATCTCCGTCTACTTCTCCAACAGCGAGATCGTCAGGCTTCTCGGAGCCACCGACCGTGTCGTCGCAGTGGACCAGACCACCCTCAACAAAGCCACCATGCTCCCTGAGTTCCAGAAATTCAAGGACGACAAAGACCACATCGTAGACAGGTTCAACCCCAACAGCGAACAGGTCCTCAAGATCGCAGCCGACGTCTACTTCACCGGTTCCAGAGCAACCTACGGACCCAACCTCGAGAAAGAGGTCGGAAACGTCACCGAGATAGTCAGGCTCCCCGCATGGGAAGACAACAATGAAATGGCCGCAAGTCTGACCTTCGGATACATCCTCGGTTCCACCACCATGGCCTACAAGTACATCGACTGGGCCAACGGATATATCGACCTCGTCACCGAGAGGCTCAAAGAGAACGACCATGACGTCATGTCCATCATCGTCCCCAAGGGAAGGAAAGAGTCCCTCGAAGGAAACGGACTCGGATCCGGACAGTACGAGATCTCCGAGCTCGCAGGTGGAAACAACCTCGCCAAGCAGCTTCCCGCTACCAGCGAATACCCCGACTTCACCATCGAATGGGCACTCACCGCCAACCCCGATCTCATCGTACTCTCCGGATACTGCGGATACGAGAAGACCGATGTAAAGACCAACGTCACCGACGTCATGGCTACCGCCTACAAGACCTACGCACACACCGCTGCCGCAGACAACGGAAGGATCTACTTCATCTCCAACGAGATCTTCACCGGACCTTCCGCATACATCGCAATGGTGTACCTTGCAACCTGGATGTACCCCGAGATCTTCGCAGATATCGATGCAGAGGCAGTGTTCCAGGAATATCTCGACACCTTCTGCCCCCAGATGTCCTCCTACGACATCTCCGCACACATCCTCCAGCACGTCTGCGGACCTTGCGCCACCATCGACTCCGCCAAGCTCAAAGTCTTCGGAAACGTGGATGGAAACGAGGTCATCGACTCCAACGACCTTGCCCAGATCCAGCTCTACGTCGCAGTCGGACTCTCCGCCGACCTCTGCCCCATGGCAGATGCCAACCAGGACGGAAAGATCGACAATGCGGACGTAGAAGTGATCGAGAAGATCATCGCAGGCGAGTCCACCGTCGTATACCACATCAACTACCACGATGCAGACGGAAACGGAACCATGGACCTGGAGATCGTCTCCACCAAGTACCCCATCTCCTCCGCCATCATGACCGGTTCCGCCAACAGCTTCATGCTCACCTACCTCCTCGGAATCCTCGATGAGATCAAGGGAGCATCCTACGGATCCACCAACGACAAAGCCCTCTACGGAAGCAACTACCTTGACACCAGCAAGACCGTCAAGCTCGGAACCTCCTCTTCCTCCATCACCTTCGAGGATGGAAAGGCCGGTTCTTCCGACGTCATCGCAAAGGAACATGTCACCGCCGTGATCTCCGATTGGAACAGGACTTACATCACCAACGAGGCCGCCTTCGAGGGCGCCAACGTCGATGTCGTAAGGGTCGCCGCTGCCTCTGTAGACCCCAACGTCTACACCCACTCCATCCTCCTTCTTGGATTCCTCTTCCAGAAAGAGGAGAAGGCCCAGCAGCTCCTCGCCCTCTACAACAAGGTCTTCGAGAGCATCGATGAGGCCCTCGCAGGACTTTCCGACGAACAGATCGTAAAGGCTGTCGCATCCTCCATGACCGGGTACATCTCCTCCGGAGAATCCGATTACCAGGCGGTCGTCGCTGCAGCCGGAGCAAAATTCGGACTGGAAGGCTACGACTTCGGTGGAAGCGCAAGCATGAAGGTAGTGGACCACCTCGATGTCTACGACACCTCCAAGTACAGCTTCGACTACATCGTCCAGATCCGTACCGCACTTACCTACGAGAACCTCTCCGCAGACACCCTCAACAAGAACTGGAAGTCCTACACCGATGCGTTCAACCTCTGGGAACACGCCAATGACGGACAGATCCTTGTCAGCGGAGTCATCCCTGTACCCCTCAGGGTCGCCTACGCGGCCTGCGGAATGTACAGCGATGTCCTCTCCCTCGACTGGGCGAACGGACTCCACAAAGAGTTCGTCGACGCATTCTACGCAGGTTCCTTCGACGT
This sequence comes from archaeon, assembly GCA_024399195.1. Classification (GTDB taxonomy): domain Archaea; phylum Thermoplasmatota; class Thermoplasmata; order Methanomassiliicoccales; family Methanomethylophilaceae; genus Methanomethylophilus. The sequence goes on from JAKSHW010000015.1 coordinate 2,157, forward strand.
GGACAGTCTTGTTTTCATCATGACCGCCCCTGTCGCGACCGCATAAACCGATTAGAGGGGTACACCCCCTCGAAACCTCCTTGGGGCCCTCAGACAGGGCCTCAAGGATACAGGGTGTTTTTATGTTCAACAAAAAAGACCATGTTCATTTGGATCCCCTTGTCCAAGACACGGACCTATATGCCGAATGGGACGATGGACATCATGCCCAGGTAAAACACGGTTACAAGAAGTACACCTACAGAAAATTCCTGTTCATCGTACTGTGCATAGCCGCATGCATAGTGATGCTGGGTATTGCTATAACCATCGGTGACTATCCGATAAAAGCCCTTGAGGCGTACCAGATCATATGGGACCATCTGATGGATAACATAGACCCCACCGACAAGATCGCCGTCACCAAAGACCATGTCGTATGGAACCTCCGTCTTCCCCGCGTCCTCACCGCGATCGTGGCAGGAGCAGGTCTCGCCGTGGCAGGAGCGACCATGCAAAGCGTCCTGAAGAACCCGTTGGCAGACCCTTACACCACAGGCATCTCGTCCGGTGCATCGTTCGGTGCGGTCCTGGTCATCTGCTACGGTGCAGGACTGGGTCTTGGAAAATACGGCATCGTCGCCAATGCGTTCGTATTCGCATTGGTACCTACCGCTATAATCATCCTCATATCCGCAGCGAAGAAGGTCTCACCTGTCAGCATGATCCTTGCGGGTATCGCGGTGATGTACATCTTCAATGCGTTCACCACCGTCATGAAACTATGGGCCGACCCCGACAATCTGGCGGCGGTCTACCAATGGCAGGTAGGTACCTTGGACGGTATCTACTGGGAAGACGTCCCCGTGATGGCCTCTGTGGTCATACTGGGTTCCATATTCACCGTACTGATCTCACACAAGCTCAATGTATTGGCAGCCGGTGACGACAGTGCGAAATCCCTAGGAATAGACGCATCCAAGATGCGTATCATCTGCCTTATAGTCGTGTCCCTGATCGCCGCATCGGTAGTGAGTTTCACAGGGATCATCGGTTTCGTCGGACTTGTCTCTCCCCATGTCGTGAGGATCGTGATAGGTTCCGACAACAGATACCTCATCCCTGCATCGATAGCGTTCGGTTCGGCATTGATGCTTCTATCGGACATAGTAGGACGTACGGTACTTGCACCCGTGATCCTACAGGTAGGAGTGGTCACCGCATTCCTCGGAGGGCCTCTGTTCCTGTACCTCATCCTCAAACAGAAAAAGGAGGCGTGGTGAATGGAGATACGTATAGAAGACGTAGACGTAGGGTATGGAAACGTGACGGTCCTCAAAGACATCGACCTCACAATAGACACCTACGGACTCGTCTGCATCGTAGGACCTAACGGGGTTGGGAAATCCACCCTTGTGAAATGCATAGACAAACTGTTGAGCCCCCAATCGGGACATGTCTACATAGACGGACATGACCTCGAGGACATCCCCACCAAAGAACTCGCAAAGGTCATGGGATTCGTTCCCGTGACATCCAGCGATGCGTTCAGCATGAGCGTCATGGACACGGTCCTTATAGGAAGACATCCCCATCAGAAAATAGGCACCACGTCCGATCTGGATCTTCTGATCGTAGAAAGGACGCTCAACATGATGGGTATTAAGAACCTCGCCATGAGGAACTTCAACGAACTGTCGGCAGGACAGCATCAGAAGGTCGCCATTGCAAGGGGTCTGGCCCAGACGCCGAAGATACTGGTTCTCGACGAACCCACGTCCAACCTCGATGTAAGACACCAGATACAGGTCACTGAACTACTCCACGACCTTGCAGTGAAACACCGTATGACCATCATAATGATCAGCCATGATCTGAACATAACCTCAAAGTTCGCAGACCAGGTCATAATGATGGCCCCTCCAGGGACCGTGTACAAGGTAGGTACCCCCTCCGAAGTGTTCACGCCCGAAGCAATCCGTTACATCTACGGAGTGGACTGCAAGGTCATAGACGATGAGGGAAGACCCCATATCATCCTAGGGAGACCGATCCCCGAGGACGAATTGGAAATGTTACGTAACGGGACTACGTCCTCCTGAAAAGAAACATGTTTCCACCTGCCCTTGGAAAACAGGACAGGTGGCCCCAAAGGGGCATGATCTACCGTATCCGCAAGGGATACCTGTTTAGAGTTTTTTGGCAAGATAGGTTACCCAGTTCTTGTCGGGATTGGTGATGGTCTCGACCTCGAAACCGGCATCGCGGAGACAGGACTCGACGACCTGGTTCTCGACGATCTTCATATGGTATTTCTGGTTGTCAGCCTCGATCTGGGCCCTGTTATCATCGGTGATGTACTGTTCCGAAACGATACAGAACACACCGCCTTTCTTGAGGACCGCAGCGACTTTCTTGAAATCCTCCGCGATATCGGGCCAGAAGAAGTAGGTCTCGACGGCGGTCACAAGCTCGAAGGTCTCAGGCTCGAAAGGCATATCGGAGACGCTCGCCTTGGAAACGTTCAGTCTGTTCCAGGCGATGAACGCCCTGTTCCTTGCAGAGGCCATCTCGACTGCGACATCGGAGATATCGATACCTTCACCAACGGCATTAGGATAGGATATCAACAGAAGCTTGAGACACGCACCTCCGCCGCATCCGATGTCCAGAAGGCGTGAGACCTTCATGTGAGGGATATTGGAAAGACCCCAGGAGGTCACCTCGCGGTGATGCTCGTTCATGGACTCTATTACCTTACGTCCCTCTTCACCGACAGGGTTACGGTACTGATCCTCCTCTGCCACCCGTCACACCTCAGATGAACTGGACGGCGGTTCCGTATGCGAGGATCTCGGACGCACCGACGGTCACAGTGGAGGAAGAATATCTGATACCTACGATGGCATCGGCTCCGAGCCCCTCCGCTTCGGCGATCATCCTATCGGTAGCGACCTTACGTGCCTTGTTGACCATGTCCACGTAGGCCTTAAGCTCTCCACCTGCGATGGACCTGAGTCCCTGGGTGAAGTCGCGACCGATGTTCTTGGTTTCGATGGTGTTTCCCTGCACGAGGCCGAGAATGACGTACTCTTTTCCAGGGACCAGATCCACAGTAGACAGTAACATGATTCAGTAATAGTCTTGGATATGTAATAAACCTTGGTCAGAACATTACGTCCGACCATTCTAAAATATGATGACTAAAATTAATGGCGCCGAGAGAGAGATTCGAACTCCCGAGGTCTAGGACCAGTGGTTTTCGAGACCACCGCCATACCGGGCTTGGCTATCTCGGCTCAGAGTAGGCAATCTTGTACTGATATTTAACTTGATTCAGACCGAAGCTATCGAACCTGGCAGACCCTCCTCCCCATCAAGACTATAACCCTGTAACCATGATACCGCACACATGGCAGATACGGTATCCGAGATCAAGGATGCAAAACTAGCGACCGTGAAAATGGCCGCATTGACCACAGAAACCAAAAACAACGCATTGGAAGCCATGGCTGAAGCCATAAAGGTCCACAGGGCCGAAATACTCGCAGCGAACGCCGAGGATGTGGCCGAGGCCGAGGGAAAGATACCTTCCGAGATCCTGAAAAGACTGAGGCTCAACGAGGACAAGGTCTCCGATATGGTCGAGAGCATACTTGGTGTAAGGAACCTCAAAGATCCCGTAGGGGAGACCATGGACGGTACCGTTCTGGACGACGGGCTCACACTCTACCAGATAAGATGCCCCATAGGCCTGATAGGGGTCATTTTCGAGGCACGTCCCGAAGTCGTCCCCCAGATTATGTCCCTGTGCCTGAAAAGCGGAAACGCCATCGCATTCAAAGGCGGTTCCGAGGCGAAACGCTCCAACCGTGTCCTTTTCGATATCCTCAGAGAGGCCGTTTCATCTGCCGGCGTACCTCCCGAGGCGTTCGTTCTCATGGAGACCAGGGAAGACATCTCCGAGATCCTGAAAATGGACGAGTACATCGATCTCCTGATCCCCAGGGGCTCCTACGGATTTGTAAAATACATACAGAGCAACACCCACATCCCCGTCCTCGGCCATTCTGCAGGCGTATGCCATGTCTATGTGGACTCCGATGCCGATCTTCTGAAAGCGTTCGATGTGGTCCTCGATTCCAAGATACAGTATCCTGCAGCATGCAACGCCGCGGAGAAGCTCCTCGTGAACGAGAAGATCGCACCCTACTTCCTCCCTAGGATGATGGACCTGTTCGTCCAGAACGGGGTAGAAGCGAGGATCGAGAAAGGTCTTGAGAAATACCTCGTAGGATTCGATGTGAAATTCGCCGATGAGGAGGACTGGTTCGCAGAGTATGACGATCTCGTCATTGCAGTGAAGACCGTCAAGGACGTGAACGAAGCCATTTCTTTCATCAACTCCCACGGATCGCATCACACCGAGACCATCGTCACGGAAAACAAGGAGACCCAGAAGGAGTTCGTCAGATGGGTGGACTCGGCAGACGTGTTCATAAACGCCTCCACCAGATTCGCCGACGGTTTCCGCTTCGGAAAAGGAGCCGAGGTAGGTATCTCCACCAACCGCATACACGCACGCGGACCGATGGGTATGGAAGGTCTGATGATCTACAAGTACGTCCTCTGCGGAAACGGACATGTCGTCAAAGACTATGCCGGAAAGAACGCGAAGAAATACAAACACCTCCACACCGATTCGAAATACGGAGAGTGAGAGCATATCCGACAGAAAAGATGTGCTTGGTGATGTGGAGAGGGTCGTCATAAAGGTCGGTACCTCTTCGATCACCATGGGAGGAAGCACTCCGTCCTCTTCGTTCATGGATACGGTCGCCGAACAGATCGCAGAACTGAAAAACAGCGGCAAAGAGGTCCTCATAGTATCATCTGGAGCCGTAGGAATAGGGTTGAAAGCGATGAACGCCAAACCCAAACCCAACGAGGTCCCCATAAAACAGGCGGCCGCTTCGGTAGGTCAGGGTATCCTGATGCAGAAATGGAACGACAGTTTCCAGAAACACGGCATCAATGTCGCACAGATCCTCATCACCCTCGACGATTATTCGGACAGGGACAAGGTCCTCAATCTGAACAACACCATATCCACCCTTCTCGACTACAACGTCGTCCCCATCTTCAACGAGAACGATGCCATCTCCACCAAAGAGATCGGTCCCACCTTCGGTGATAACGACACGCTTTCCGCCGTCATCGCAAGCAGGGCTGATGCAGACCTTCTGGTCATCCTTTCAGACGTCTCGGGCCTGTATGACAGCAATCCCAAGGACAATCCCGATGCCAAACTCATACCTGTGGTGAACAAGATCGATGATACCATCCTGAGCATCGCAGGAGGACCGGGTACCAAAATGGGTACCGGCGGGATGAAGACCAAGATCAAGGCCGCAAAACTCTGCCAGGACGCAGGTTGCATGATGATCATCGCCTCCAGTGCGGAAGAGAATGTCATCCTCCGTACGGTCAACGGCGATGAGGTCGGAACACTGTTCACTTCCGATTCCGCTATTTCCAAAAAGAGAAGGTGGATGAAATCCGCACGTTCATGTGGAAAGATCGTCATAGACGAAGGCGCCATGAAAGCGGTTCAGGCTCACCGTTCACTGTTGCCGGTGGGCGTGAAGTTCGCATCCGGTCCGTTCGAGCCCGGAAAAGTCGTAGATATCGTATGCAACAACGAGATCATCGCAAAAGGAATTCCGGATTACGGATCCGAAGACATCAACCGTGTCAGGGGAATGCGTTCAGAAGATGCGAAATGTGTACTTGGAACCAAAATGAAACATAAAGACGTGATCCGTAGCGAAAACATCGTCCAGATCGTTTAAACTCCTTTATTCCAGAGAATCGCATACACGCAATCTCTGGAAATCCTTGATTTTCTCTAAAAGTCCGTTGAAGAACATGAGGTACGAAAGCAAATCCTCGAAATGAACAAACAGACAGAAACCAACACAAAAAAGCTGTGGAAATTATTGTCGCGAAGACAATAATAGAGGTGGTGGGCCCGGCCAGATTTGAACTGGCGACCTTCACAATGTCAATGTGACGTCATAACCCCTAGACCACGAGCCCAGTAATCCCATGTAGTCACTTCTAGTATTTATAATTTTCTTTAACATCACAATATTCGATAAAATCTCAAAGATATACCTGAGATTACAGTGACAGGTTCAAAAGCAACCGTTTTTATCATCCGTGTCATTGTACGCCTGATGTTGATACTCGGTATCGAAGGTACCGCCCATACGTTGGGCGTCGGAATAGTCGATTCGGAAGCGAACGTTCTAGCCAATGTCATCGACATGTTCAGACCTCCCCAAGGAGGACTTCATCCCAGAGAAGCCGCGAACCACCATGCGGACGTGGTTGCAAACGATATCGTCAAGGCCGTCGAACAGGCGGGAGTATCATTGAAAGACATCGATCTGATCTCGTTCTCCATGGGCCCCGGACTCGGACCCTGTCTCAAAGTGGCAGGTACCGCGGCACGTGCCCTCTCATACTCGTTAGGTATCCCGATCGTCGGTGTGAACCATTGTATCGCCCATATAGAGATCGGAAACGCCACCACCGGGTGCACCGACCCCTGTCTTCTCTATGCTTCCGGCGGAAACACACAGATAATCGCATATTCCGACCAACGCTACCGTATCTTCGGTGAAACCCAGGACGTCGGTATCGGAAACATGCTAGACAAACTGGGAAGGGACCTTGGTCTAGGATTCTACGCAGGACCTACCATCGAAAAACTGGCACAGGACGGAGACAAACTCCTCGATCTCCCATACTCGGTCAAAGGGATGGACATCTCTTTCTCAGGAATCCTTACCGCCGCCTTAGCATACAAGGAAAAAGGATGCAGGCTCGAGGATATCGCATATTCCGTACAGGAAACCGCCTTCTCGATGCTTACGGAGGTCACCGAAAGGGCAATGGCCCATATCGGAAAGACAGAGGTACTTCTCGGAGGAGGGGTCGCACAGAACGGTCGCCTGAGAGAGATGGTCGGCGAAATGGCCAAGGAACGTGGTGGAAAAATGTTCGTTCCCGAGCGCCAGTTCTGTAGAGACAACGGTGCCATGATAGCATGGCTTGGTTACAGGATGTACTCATCGGGCGTAAGAATGGATATCTCCGACACAGAGGTCAGACAGAGGTTCAGAACCGATGAGGTACCTGTGACCTGGCGGTCTTAAGCGGTTTTTGAAGCCTTCTGACTTGCAATAAGGGCATCCAAAGCATGCAGGAACTCATCTTTACGGTCCCTGGGGAAGGATCCGCCCGCTGCGATCTTGTGTCCTCCGCCCTCTCCACCCATTGCGGTACAACAGGTCTTCATGGCAGCCGCAAGATCTATTCCCTTAGCCAATTGAGAGAATGTGCTTCTGGACGAGATGTGTGCAGCCTCTTCAGATCCGTTGAAACCGATCGTGGGCTTATCGGGATTTCCAAGATAGCACATGATGATGCTACAGATTATTCCGGTTGAACCCGATTCGGAACTGTCGAACCATTGGATATTGCCCATCTCATGGAGATTGTCGGAACCGACCACTGAAACGATGGCGTCCATAACGGCCTTACGGGATTCATTGGAGATTTCCGCAGCTTTTTCCATACAGGTGGCATCGCCCATTCCTGCACCTACACCGATTCCGGGAGTTTCAGAACGTCCTCCTGCGTTCAACAGGGCGGACAGTACCTCGGCATCCATACCTAACTTCGAAAGATAGTACACGGGATGTGCACATTCCTCGAACTTTTCACGGGTGACCCCTTGGGATATCAGCTTTATCGCTACCATCGAGGACAGACGTTCGGCCTCATCGGGAGTAAGGTCGGAACCACGTTTCCCGACGGCTATGCCTGCTTCCGAAAGCATCTGCTTCACAGCATCGGGATTTCCGCTCACATCCCTTATGAACGGTTCCAAGGACAATGTGAATTCCTCTACAAGGTCTCCGGAAGGGATCAACGACCCGGGACGGATCTCTACGAACTTACGTTCCACCGCCCCATCGAGGAGATAGGTGTTCAGACCCTGCATACCGTTTATATGCTGCCTGTCACCCACGGCACCTGCAATAGCCAGTGAGGAAAGATCCCAATTGCGTTCATCGAGGGTGATGGCGAAAAGGAACGCCATAGTGGCACCGCAACCCGCCACCATTCCGTCGATACCGTACAGATGGGGGTTCGCATAGCAGATACGTTCTGCCTGATCGTAGACCGTGTGATGGTCGAGGACGACGACATCGCAGGACATGGCATCGAAACGTTTGATGTACGATGCCCCAAGATCGGTGACGATCACACATTCGGCACCGCAGTTCTCGATGATCTGCATGTTTTCATCGTTCAAGGTCGGGAAAATTGTGACCGAGAACTCCTTTCCGGCACGGGTCAACGCTTTGGCGATGATAGATGCCGAAGTGATACCATCCGCATCGAAATGTGAGAACACATTTATGAAAGGATGGCCGCGGATAGTGTCCACGGCCGATGATAAATCGGTAAGGAGTTTGGGGGGTAGGACAAAAGAGTCCATGTAATCTCACTTAAGCATGAGTTCTGCGTTAGCGAGAGAGTACTTCCAGGTTGCAGGAAGGCGTCCGTTGTCCTTGTAGTAGCGCTCAAGCCTCCTGATCTTTGCCTCGATCATAGCGAGACCCCTCTTGTTGGAGATGTCCTTGGGGTTTGCTTTGATGTGAACGTTCAGGTTGATTGCGCGGACCATAAGGCGGGCGAGGTCGTCGGGAAGGGCTCCAGCGAGTCCTTTGTCGGCGATGATCTCGGTGACGCTTTTTCCAGTTGCGAGTTTTACGTTAGGAACGGCAAACTGGTCCCTGAGGACGAGTCCGATGTAGGCAGGGGACTTTCCTTCCCTGGTCATCTCTGCAATCTTCTCCTCGATTTCGGTGGCGGTGAGGGGAACCCATGCAGGATTCTCAGAGATCATGGGACGTTTGGAGCAGGCCTTTCCCTTTCTTCTAGTGTGCATTCTTGCCATAATGATCTATCCTTGATCTTTATAGGCGGCGAGGCTTATATGACCCTATCCTAGAGCGCTATTTAAACTTAGGCGCATCGCTCCAAAACGAGAGAAAAACACTCGTTTTCCGACAGTGACCGTAACAATCGGTTTCAAGAACACTGGCACATGTTCCGGCAACCCGAAAGGGGATCACTGGTCCAGCATAGAGGCGGCCCAGGGAACTACATCCTCGTACTCCTCACGGCTGAAGAATATCTCCTCGGGGACCTTGTCGAAAAACCTCCATTCCATCTCCCCTTCGGACACCTTTTCACCTACGATTCCGGCACACACCCTGCAATAACCCAGATCCCTTATGCAACGGATGTCCACGTCCAATCCCGTCTCCTCTATGAACTCCCTGCGTGCGGCGTCCATACGGGATTCCCCATTACGCACATGTCCTCCCGGCATCTCCCATCCCTTACGTTTCGGATGGTAGACCATCAGGAAACGACCATCGCGGTATCCGACGGTATAGACCGTATCGTCGGTGTCCTCGGGATTCATATTCTCTCCACCACGATCATCTCGTGCGAATCCTCGAAAGGTTCTAGACTGCGTGCATCGAGGATCCTGCATCCCCTTTCCTTCAATCTGGCCTCGGCCTTACGGAAAATCGCCTTAGGTGCCTCTGTGACGTCCTCGGAACGTGCTTTCACAGCCACCATCCCGTATCTTGCACCGAACATCTCCATGTTGTCCACAAGGATATCGGCCTGACCTTTCTGAGCCACGTCCTCATAGACTATGTCCACCTTGTCCACCATGAACGCGTACTCGGAAGGTTTGGTCGCATCCCCCAGGATAGGCATCATATTGGGACGTGGGGAACTGTTGTTGACGAGTTCCCTGAACATACGGGGTGCGAACTCCACACAGAACACCTTTCCTTCAGAAACGATGTCCGACACGTGGGAAGGGGTCGTTCCGCTCGACGCACCTAGGTACAGGACCTTGGAATCGCGGTGGATCGGCATGGTCGTACCTCCATTGACTATGTACGCGGCCAATTTGCTTCTTCTCGGATTCCACTCACGGTATTCCTTACCGTCAACCACAGGGGTCTTCTCACCGTAGGTACGGTGACCGGGGGCCGCAGATAACGTGTAGATGCTTCTTCTCTCGGAAAACACGGTTCCGTCGGAAAACGACAGTGGATCCATACCTACCCATTCTGGCACATGTTCATAACCCTGACGGAAGCAGGTCACAGAATGGAACGAATACCACCCCTATCGTACAAGTACAGGTTAACGTATATGTCCAATATTGGATTTAGATTCCAATTGTGATACGATGAACAGCAAACACCTGATCACGGTCATGGCCGCGGTCATCGTTGTCCTTGCCACCTGTTGCGTGTATTTCGCTACGGTAGACAACAACAGCAACGATTACGACGGTCCTGAGAAAGAGCCTGAAAAAGAACCTGAGAAGGAACCCGAAAAGGAATCCCTCGGAGGATTCTATTCCTGGGACCCCATCGTAGTGAAAGTTTCCGACGGATACTCCAACTGCACCCCCTCCTTCATGTACATCGCCGAAGAAGTGTACAGATCGATCTACGGCGAGATACCCGACTACTCCGGAATCACCCTTTCCCAGATTCCCAGCAAATATCTCTATCAGTACAACAGCTTCTACACCGCCGGAAACGACGGAACCTGCACCGTGAAGACGTTCGACAACACCAGCACCGGAACCCAGGAGGCCTATGCCGACAAGACCATCGGTTTCGTCCCCACCAAGATCCTCTGCTACACCGATGCCTACGTGGACACCATCTACATGATCCTCTGCGATTTCTACGGAGAGACCGCCCATGCCGGAGAGTCCCCCAAGGCCGAAGGAAAGCTCTGGGAGCTCATCCCCGCACTTTCCAGCTCCATCAAGTCCTCCCTCGCATCAAAATACGGACTCACCGTCCCTGAAAGCGTCGAGACCCTCGGAACCGGAAAAGAAGACCTCATCAACTACTGTGACACCAAGTTCACCTCCGATGACAAGGTCATCGTCTTCATGTCCGAATACAACATCCGTTCCACCAACAAATCCACCTGGTGGGACACCAACACCGCCATCGAGGCCGCACACTCCAATATCCAGTTTATCTACCTCCTTTCCAACTCCCCCGCAATGGTGCTCTCCACCATGGAGATGGTCGGAAAGGTCATCGGATTCGACAACACCTCCGCTATGATGACCTCGGTCCTTGCAGAGATCTACCTTATGCAGAAAACGATCGACGAGAGCGGACACACCGCCACCTTCTACGCCGAGACCGCAGCGGTCAAGTCCGTAGGTTCCAACACCCTCATGGGTGGCATCATGGTGGACATCCTCGGTCTCATCAACGTATACGACGGATCCCTCATGGGTTCCAAACTGACCGATGACAAGATCGTGTTCTACAAACCCGATCTCCTGATCTTCTACAAGTCCGATTCCAGGTCCACCGAAGAACAGATGAGGGTGTCCGCATAAGTGATGTCATGCAGACGGGTATGTCGTCCAAAGAGAGAGTGAAATACCTCGAGAAAAAACGTAGAAGACGGGCCTGGTACACCGCCGGTGCCCTGATCCTTCTACTGGTCATGGCATACTTCGTCTGCTTGGCCGTGGGGTCGGTACAATACCCCATTTCCGAAGTATGGGACACCGTGCTTGGAAAAGGGGACTGGTCCCACGACCTTATCATAAACCAGTTAAGGGCCCCACGCCTGCTCTGCGCGGCGATGGCGGGGGCCGCCTTGTCCTTAGGAGGGGTCGCTATGCAGGCCCTTTTCAAGAACCCCATGGCATCCGCATCCGTCCTGGGGGTATCTTCCGGAGCGTCGTTCGGTGCGGCGTTCTACATAGCGTATGGTTTCGCATTGTTCGCATCCTCCCTCGGTACGGTCATGGCCGCGTTCGGAATGGCCATGCTGACCATGATAGCCGTATACATGCTCGCATACCGGAAAGGAGGAGGGGTTCAGACCACTATGCTTCTTCTCGCAGGAATGGCCATAAGCGCATTGTTCTCGGGAGGAACATCCATGATCGAGTTCTTCTCCGATGCGGATACGGTCACCTCCATCGTGTTCTGGATCTTAGGCTCCTTCGACGGATGTGTATGGAGCGATGCCAGGATCATGTTCGTGCCCATAGTCATCGGGATGATCCTGATCTCTCTGAACGCAAGGGAGATGAACCTCATGACGACAGGGGAATCGAAAGCCCGTTCGTTGGGTGTGAACATAAGACGCACACGTCTGATGATCCTCGTAGGATCGTCGATCCTGGTTGCTGGCACTGTTTCCATCTGCGGTGTCATATCGTTCGTGGGACTGATAATCCCGCACATATTCCGCACCCTCGTAGGTCCCGACCATAAGAGACTGATACCTATCTGTATCCTAGGCGGGGCATTGTTCATGATGGTCGTGGACACCTTCGCACGTACCGCGATGATGGGGATGGAACTCCCTGTAGGAACGGTCACCTCGATCATAGGGGCACCGTTCTTCCTCTGGATCATGCGTTCCAGGAAGGCCGCGGGATGGAGGTCCTGAAATGGCGGACATGGACATAGAAGGAATCAGGTTCTCCCATGGAAGGAAGGAGATCCTCAAGGGCATAGATTTCAGAATGTGCAAGGGAGAGGTCATCGGAATACTCGGACAGAACGGTTCGGGTAAAACGACCCTTTTGAACTGCATTAACACCGAATACAGGCCTGACGAAGGAAAGGTTTCCGTGAAAGACTTCCTGATCGATGCCATCGATTCGGGACATGACGTAGGCGACAGCGTGGATATACGTGAACTTGACGACGGAGAACGCTCCCGCATAGTCGCTACGGTGGAACAGCAGTCTCAGATGAACTTCCCGTTCACCGTCCTTGAGACCGTACGCATGGGCAGATATTCCAGGACCGGAATGTTCAACGAAGAGGACGAAGACCGGGAGATGGACCTTTTATGCGACATCATGGAGGATGTCGGCATATTGGAGTTCGCCGAACGTAACGCAAGCGAACTGAGCGGCGGAGAATGGCGCAGAGTTATGATAGCGCAGGCACTGGCACAAGAGCCTGAGATCCTCCTTTTGGACGAACCTACGCTGCATCTCGATGTGAACCACCAGTTCGGACTGATGGACCTCTGCAGGAAGATCTCCCGTGAAAGAGGAATACTCGTCGCGATAGTCACCCATGACCTCCAACTGGCCGCAAGGTACTGTGACCGGTCGATAGTGATCGTTTCGGGAAGGATCGTAGCCTCCGGAAGGACCGAGGAGGTCATCACAAAAGACCTCATAAGGGATGTTTTCAAAATGGAGGCCCGGGTGGAATACGATGAGGAGATACACGGGATGCTTGTCACTCTGCTTCGCAGGATATCTTGACAGAGTACGGCCCTGTACACCCCCGCTGCGAAAGGTATTATCTTACGATAAACAGATGCCCGCAGATATGGCAAAAGAGATTCTCACCTTCAAACTCACCAAGACCGTGGACGGAGTCCCCAAAGGGGAACCCGAACTGGAACAGTATACGCTCAAAGAATCCACCGACAAGGAGATCATATTGGTTCCCGAAGGTACTGGCACAGTCCTCAGGATAAGGATGGATATCATGGAAGCTGTCGGTAAGGAGACCGTCAACGGGATAGAGACCACCAAGTACGGCATATCCAAAATGATCGGTTTCGCCGGAGGGAACGAGGAGGTCTACCTCGATGACGACCGTAACGTCATCAAAGACGTAAAGACCCAGATGTGGTCCCTCGGTGTCCTGTACAAGGAGTACAGGGAACTGGTTACAAAAACCGTTTAAGTCACTTTGTAGGATATGGTCGTATGACAGGTCTTCTGAAAACCCTCGAAGCCATCGCCGATGCAGTGAAAAAAGCGATAGACCTCATACCTTCCCTCGAAGAAAGAGGTCAGGACATCGCAATGGGTGCCGACGGAACCCCCACGTCCGAGGTCGACAAGGTTGCAGAGAACACTGTATTGGATTATATTCTGAGAAACGAGGTGGAACTGAACGTCCTCAGCGAGGAGATAGGTTTCGTCGACAACGGTTATGAGGAGACCTTGGTCCTGGACCCTATAGACGGGACCTCCAACGCCATCGCAGGTGTCCCGATGTACACCATATCCATGGCCGTGGGTACCTCAGACCTGAAAGGACTGCACACGGCATACCTCAGAAACCTCGCCACCGGCGAATCCATGTGGGCCGAAAAAGGAAAAGGAGCGTTCAAGGACGGAAAACCGATCAAGGTCAGGCCGTTGGATTTCAACCAGATCTCCATGAACGTATACCTCGGCAACGGTGCAGACCCCAAGGCGTTCAAACTCGTCAAGAGGATCAAATCGTCCAGGTCATACGGATGTGCATCGCTGGAAATGGAGCTTGTCGCCGAAGGACAGGCCGACGGATTCTACATGAACTCCGAAAGGTACAGCAGAGGTATCCGTGTAGTGGACATAGCCGCAAGCTACCTCATCCTTATGGAAGCGGGGGGATGCGTGATGGACCTCAAAGGCCAGCCCTTCAACATGCCGTTCGACCTTGCAAGCAGATCCAACTTCCTGGCATGCAACGACCGTCGTCTGTTCGATTTCGTCGTGAACGGAGACCTCGGTATCGAAGGAAGAATGGTATACGGCCTTGCAGTGAACCCGAACCTCCCTGATATCAGGGACCATGCGGAAAGGGTCCTGAAAGCCTTGGAAGGGGAAGAGGTCGTCCTGGATTCGGCCGCGGGTACCGTCCTCGGAACCAAAGGTACGCCTCTCGACGAAATGAAAGCCGATGTCATGATAACCATCGGCGGGGACGGGACCATCCTGCGCACCGCGATGAACACCAAAATCCCCATATTGGGAATAAACGGAGGAGGTGTCGGTTTCCTTGCGGATGTCGAGATAAACGACATAGAGAACGGCATCGAAAGGCTTAGGAACGGTGACTACGTAATCGAGGAAAGGTTCAAGATCGATTCCTACATCGATGGCAAATCCGTAGAACCGGCAGTGAACGAAGCGGTCATCCATACCGATTCGATAGCCAAGATCAGACAGTTCAAGATCTTCGTGGATGGAAAACTCTCCACCGAGGTAAGGGCGGACGGAGTGATCATATCGACCCCTACCGGTTCCACATGTTATGCGATGAGCCTCGGAGCCCCCATAGTGGACCCAGGCGTGGACGCGTTCATAATCGTCCCCATAGCCGCATACAAATTCACATCCCGTCCCTTCGTGGTACCTGCGGATGCGAAGATCACCGTGGAGTGCGTGTTGGACAAAGGATGTATGTTGGTGCTCGACGGTCAGACCGAACACCATCTCGACGGCGGTTCCAGGATCGACATCACGCGTTCGTCCGAAAAGATCAGGTTCATCCGTTTCAACACGGACTTCTATTCACGTGTGAGGACCAAGTTGGTGAACGCCATATGATGAAGATCAAAGGGGTGAGCGTGGATTTCATAGACGGCTTCAATGCGGCCGCCAAATCCACCTACCCTGACGAGTTCATATGTCTCCACAGGATGCACGACGGGATCATAGACGAGATAGTGATGCTTCCCGGGACCATATTCGGGGATTCCCATAGTTTCATCATGGATTGGATGGACCCGATAGACTACAACCGTACCGGTTCGGCACACTCCCATCCCGGATATTCCAACGAAGCCTCCGAAGACGACCTCACGGTGTTCGGACATATGGGTGGAGTGCATTTCATAACATGTCAGCCGTACGACCGTCATAGCTGGAGAGCGTACAACTCCGCAGGCGAAGTGGTGCATCTCGACATGTATTTCGATGACGGTACGGTCTACGAATGACCGCTCACTGTATCGACTCAATCATGTCTGACAGGGAATAGATCATCGTCTGAAGGTACATCGCATCATGTGCCTCGCCGTAGATGTTCCAGGTCCCCTCGTCCACGTCCACAGGGGTGACGATGCACTGGTCCTTCTTTCCGTAGATTACCCTGAGCGAATCATCGGACAGTTCCTCGAATTCTATGCCCCGTATCCCTAATCTGTCCTTCAGGTCGGACAACATACGCAGAGGCTTGTTCACCTTGGCCTGAACGGTCAGGGACTTCCTATGGTATGTCCTGAACTTGGAAAGGATGTTCCTTATACTGCGGTCTCTGGCCAACTGAAGGATGATGGCGGAACCGAAGATGGCATCGGGACAGTATCCGTTCTGGGAAAAGAAGAACGTACCATCCAAAAGCGCTCCGAAATCCGCATTGTGGGCCCTCATAGCCTCGATTATGGCTATGCGGTCGTTCTTCACCCTGTAGACCGTAGGTTTCTTGGAGCCTCTTTCGACGGGTTTCTTCAATATGTTCAAAGGTTCGTCCAAAGCGAACTCAACACATAGAGGAGCATCGAAGGGAATGACCACCGTCTCAGGCTCGTAATACATCAGGATAAGACACAGTAGGAAATCGTTGGAAACGTAGTCCCCCGCTTCGTTCAGAAGGGCGAACCTGGTACCGTCGCCGTTGTAAAGGATCCCTATGGCACCGGTGCTACGTTGGATGATCTGGGCTATGGACAGGACATCCTTCTTTTCTACCTCGAAACCACGGGGAAGCAGCTTGCCGTGGGAGGTTTCCATCGAGATAATACTTGCACCGGAATCCTCCAAGGCCCTAGGTGCGATAAAAGACGTGGAATTGTGTCCGCAATCCAGGACCGCGTATCCCAACGGACGGGTACAGATCGTCTTGAAACGGTCCAGATAGTATTGGATCGCATTGTTGTCTTCCACCACCTTGCCGACATTGAACGCATCGGGCATAGGGCGGGGAGACCTTTTGTTCACCTCTTTGTCGGTGAGTTCGACACCCGTTATCCCATAGAACGAGATTCCGCTGTTCCTCAAACGGTCCATGACCCCGTGGACCACGACGACGACCTCGCATTTGATGAAAAAATACGAACAGGCGACAGGGGCTGGGACGACCCCACCGTAACGGATATCGGCACCTGCGGATACCGCTCCTGCGATGAACGCATCTGCCAGAACAGGAGAGAAATAACTTTTGTCGGTGACCACGGCTATGTGTTTGAAACGTGATCCGAACCCTTTTCCGAGTTTGAGGGCCTGCTCCGGGGATATACCTGTCCTGGCATCGCCGATACTGAAATACTCTTTGTCGTCGGCCATATCATGGACGGAATTCCTGTGACGATATATGGGTGTTGTTCCGAAACATACGGAGGGGAGGTTTCTCCATACCCTCCAACTGTCATTAAAACAATATTTTTGGGCCATAGCCAGTACTTACAAACTGTCTATTCTGACTAAGCAATAATTATATAGAATCTAACAAGATAGACCATACTGTAAACCAAATAGCAGAGGTGTCAAGATGGCAATGGAAAAGGTCGAAGACCGCAAGACGATACAGTTATTGGCGGAGAAAAAGGGTCTTAAGCCCAGTAACGTAAAGGGCACCGAAGGCGTACAGCTTACCACCGGAAACAACCCTAGGCTCGCATTCATCAGCTGGGACGATTTCTTCAATGCACTTGATGCCAGAGGTCTCGCTGTTTACAGAAGCGGTGGCTGGCTCAAGATCATGAAAGCCTGATTCCGGGAATCCCCCGAATCCAGGGCCACAAACCCTACAAAACCCCATCTTACCTTTTTACCACAACCTCAAAAGAACCATTTTATAGTATCAGACAATCGGGGAATTACAAGCAGGGGTAGTCAAGCCTGGCCAACGACGATAGATTCAGGGTCTATTCCATAGCGGTCCGCGAGTCCAAATCTCGTCCCCTGCACCAGTTTTCACACAACTTCCTGACTGTATCGGTTCTACGCAACATTTTTGTGTATCCGTAAGGATTCTAGCACGATGGTTCAGACCCTTCTCTTCGATGATTATGAAAAACCTGTGGAGTCCACAGCCAATATGCCATTGGCCGGAAGAATGAGGCCCAAAGACCTGGACGGTTTTGCAGGACAAGGCCATCTGATCGGAGAAGGAAGGATCCTCCGCAACATGATAGAACAGGACCGGATCACGTCCATGATCTTCTGGGGTCCGCCCGGTGTCGGTAAAACCACTTTGGCCAACATCGTGGCGAACCGCACCAAAGCTGTTTTCGTGAATTACAGTGCGGTGACGGGCGGATCTAAAGAGGTCAAGGAGATCATGTCCGCAGCCGAAAAACGCAGGCAGACCGGAAGGAGAACCGTACTGTTCGTGGACGAAATACACCGTTTCAACAAGGCCCAGCAGGACGCCTTCCTCCCGTATGTTGAAAAAGGCAGCATAATCCTAATAGGGGCCACCACGGAAAACCCCTCGTTCGAGGTCAACTCCGCATTGCTTTCCAGATGCAAGGTGTTCGTTCTGGAAGGTCTGACAGCGGATGACATATTCGGACTTCTGAAAAGGGCCGTCACGGGACCGGAAGGGTTCCCCGATCTGAAGGTCAACATAGGTGACGACATCCTCCGCATAATCGCCGAATACGCCAACGGGGACGCCCGTACCGCCCTGAACACGTTGGAGGCCGCTGTAGCCGACTGTACCGTGAAGGACGGTTCCGTCACGGTCACCAAAAAAGAGATCGCAGACTGCGTCAGTAAACGTTCCCTTCTGTACGACAAGAACGGTGAGGAACACTACAACATAATCTCCGCTCTGCACAAGTCGATGAGGAACAGCGACCCCGATGCGGCGGTGTACTGGTTGGCACGCATGATAGACGCGGGGGAAGACCCCCTGTTCATATCCCGCAGGCTTATAGAGTTCGCAGGGGACGATGTGGGATTGGCAGATCCGACCGCACAGATGATGGCCACGTCATGCTACTACGCATGCAAGAATATGGGATACCCAGACTGCAGATACGCACTCGCCGAGACCGTCATGTACCTTGCACTCGCACCCAGGTCCAATTCCACTGCAATGGCCATAGACCGTGCACTCCACGATGTACGTACACGTCCTGCGGACCCGGTACCGTTACACATACGCAACGCCTCGACCAGGCTCATGAAAGACCTCGGATACGGTAAGGAATACCAATACGCCGAAGGTACCGAGGAGAAGATCACGAAGATGCAATGTCTTCCCGATGCATTGAAGGACAGACGTTACTACGAACCCGGGAACAAAGGTTCCGAGGTATACTACAAGAAAAGACTCGATGCGATAAGGGATTGGCGGGAAGGAAAGATACCCGATCCTCCCCGCTGAGGTTTACATAAGATATCAGGTCAGCACGGTTATGGCAAGACCTGCCGCTACCACAAGGATGAGTAACAGAGCGATCTTCGACCAGAACCTGTCCTTTTCCACCAACAGACACTTGGTGCTGACCAACACCCCCGCCATGGGAGTGCAGATGAGGACCAGAGTGCCCGCATAGAGGATCGTGTTTCCGATATCCAATGTGGATGTGAGAAGACCTATCGTAAGGAGAACCAGGCCCACGGTGGTCCCTGCACGCAGTATCCATGAGGTCTCGTCGTTAAGGCTCATATTACCCCTCCTGCCTGGAGGATCATGAGGATACCGATCGCGAAGAACACCACCGACATGTATCTCTTCAACACCTTGGAGTTCACTTTGGAGGATACACGGGTACCGATAACAGCTCCGAAATACGCTCCTACGGATACGGCGGCGGCCACATCGAGGATGATCGCACCTTCGAAGAAATAGACGATCGCTCCGGAAAACGCCGTGATACCTATCATGTAGCTGCTTGTCGCACTTGCTGCCTTGATAGGTACATGCATGTAGAGGTTCATCAGAGGGACCTTGATGGATCCTCCACCGACACCGGTCATGGAGGATACGGCTCCCGCCACTGTACAGAGGGCCATTCCTCCTTTCATGTTCTGAATGGAATATCTCTGATTGCGTCCAGGATCGGCAGGATCCTTGAATTCGAACGTGAAATCGGATGACCCGTCGTTGTCCTCGATTATCTTTTCGGGAGATGCGGCCATCTTAAATCCGCTATAGAACATGACCGCGGAGAATATTATCATCAGGACCCAGTTCTCAAGGTATACCGCGACCGCGGCACCGATGATCGCACCTATCGTCGTGGTGATCTCCATCAACATGCCTAATCTGATATTGGTCAGGCCCTTCTTCACATAGCCTGTGGCGGAACCGGTGGAAGTGGCCACGATACCTACCAGACTTGCAGCGGCGGCTGCGGTGGCATCGAGACCGAACAGTATCGTCAGGACAGGGACGAACACTATTCCTCCGCCTAATCCGAACAACGCTCCGATGATTCCTGCACCTATGGCGATCAGGAGAAGAACCATAAGCATAATAGGTTCCATACCTTCGCCAATCAAAGCGATAGTAATAAGAACTATTCTTAACAATAGTGAAGATTACTGAAAACACCAGGTGTGTACCTATGGCCGTACTGCTGATCAGATATTCGGAAATTGGATTGAAAGGGATCTCCGTCAGGAACAGATGGGAGAACCGCATGAAAGAGAACCTCGTACAGATGTTCACCGCCGACGGAGTGGAGGCGTTCGTCACCAGAGGAAAAGCCAGATTCTATGTCGAGGCATCCGATCTCGATAAGGCCATCAGGTCCGCACGCAAGGTTTTCGGAGTAGCATCCATTTCCATTGCAGAACACTGCTCCTCAGATCAGGAGGAACTCTGTGCTAAAGCAGCAGAATATTCCAAATCCAGAATGGTGAAAGGAAAGACGTTCGCGGTAAGGGCAAGACGCGAAGGAAGCCACAAATACACCAGTATGGAAGCCGCACGTTTCGTCGGAGACGCCATCTGGAACGCCAACCTTGACAAAGATCCCCAGGTCAACCTCAGTAAACCCGATCTTACCTTCTGGGTCGAGGTCAAGGACAAAGACGCATACATCTTCCAGGACTACATCTACTGCCACGCAGGACTTCCCATCGGAACCCAGGGACATGTGACCGCGGACATCTACAACGACAGGGGAATCCTTTCCGCATGGCTGATGATGAAGAGAGGATGCAAGGTATACGTCAGAGGAGACTACGATGCATCCATACTCCAGGAATACGACCCTGGAATAAGGTTCATCGGAAAAGACGACATGATGCCTAGAAACCTCGGTTTCATCAAAGGATGCTCGTTGGAAGAGATTCCCGATTTCGACCCTACCGCATATGACCTCCCTGTATTCTTCCCTACCGTCGGAATGACCGACGAGGAAGTGGAACAGCAGATGAAGGTCATCCGTGAAGAGGCCGCAGAATCCCCCAGAAAAGAACTCCAAGCCTGAATGGACCGTCGGAGGACCGAATACGGCCCGGTTCTCCGACAGTGTCACGGATTCCAATCGTTTTCCCAATCACGTTTTTTGAGACGATAGCCGTATTCGGCCCAACCGACCATAAGAAGCCATCCGAATATCTCCACGATGACGAACACCCACCACAAAGCATGCATTCCCTGAGGCCATGCCAAGGCGAATCCCGCACTGAGCACGATGTTACGGATCAATGCGGAATACATGGAACAGGTAGCGAGGTTCATCGACTGCAGGAACGACGAAGAGACGGTCAACCATGCGTAGAAGGGGGTTCCATAGCAGTAGACCTGTAAAGCGTAAGCAAACTCGGTTTTGAACTCTGCATCCGCAGACGAGGTGAACACCTCAGACAACGGTACAGAAAACAAAGATACCAGTATCGCAAGAACTATCGTTATAGACATACCCAGTTTGACCCCGTAGTCGTATGCTATCCTCATCTTCCCCATCTCATGGGCCCCATGTTCTGCGGAACATACTGTCAGTATCGCAGAGGCTACGGCCGAGGCAGGTAACATCACCAGATCGACATACTTCCATGCCGTGTTGAATATCGCGATACCGTCGGTACCTCCGGCATTGTTGACGAAAAGGATCAGGATGAGGTTGAACGACCAGAGAATGTCAAGTTCAAGGGTCTTGGGAAGACCTACCTGCAACATCTCCCTGATCTCGGACATATCGAACCTGAACCCATGGAACTTCAGTTCCACATAGGTGTCCCTCTTCAGGAAATACCAATAGACCACGGGCACGATCGAGACCGCAGACGATACTATCGTCGCCCAGGCAAGTCCTGCAAGGCCCAATCCTAACACGAATGCAAAAACCGGGTCCAGGACCATGTTCAGCCCTGCACCGGTCACGAGGACGACCATAGACCTTCTGTTGTCCCCTTCGGCCCTCAAAGACGAACTGAGGACCAATTGCATTATCGTCACCGATGTACAGGCGATCAGAGGAAATCCGTATTCCCAACACAGGTCGAGAATACCCCTCCCCCTAGGATTATGCTCAGAGGTTCTACCGACAGAAGGAACATAGGTGTCAATGCCAATGAAACGACTATCATCAGAATCCAAGACTGTGACAGGATCGATCCGGCTTTGGTCGGAGAACCTTCTCCTATCTTACGTGAAGCGACCGAAGACGCTCCCATCCCCATACCGTTTCCGATACCGGTAATGATCATCTGTATCGAGGCGATTATCCCTACGGCCGCCAATGCGTCCTTTCCCATGAAAGAACACCAATAGGCGTCTACAAAGGAGTTCACAGATGCCACTGCCAATGAAATGAACAAAGGTATGACCAATATCCTTACGACCCTTTTGGGATCGCCCAGCATGACATCAACATTATTTGACATATTTTCGCCTGATTATCGCTCGGTCTACGTTGACAGACCCATATTTAAGGGTTGTTAATTTACAAAAATGAAAAAGAAAACAGACCTGTAGGTCGAAAATCCTGAAAACTAAAGAGGTAGACCCGCCCTCCGAAGAGGGCAGGTGGAATCAGGAGCTCACTTGTTCCTGTTTCCG
>JAKSHW010000150.1 GCA_024399195.1 archaeon
GGTATCAAGAAGGTCGGACCAGGTTCCAAATATTATTACAGGTGTATTTTCGACCCTGTCCCTTCGAGTGATCTGAAATGCCCGGAAAAATACGGTGCAGAGGTCCCCTCCGATGACAGGTCCTGAAAAGAAATTGTTGGTAATAGCTGGATCTGAAGTGTTACAACTATCCAAAGTGACCGATCTATCGGAAATTGACCGGTCGTCAGACCGGTGTCCCGATCGGAACTATGTTTGGATCAACAAAGGTTCAGTTAATTGACTGAACCCATGATTTATCAAAGGTATAGTTTGTGGGTGTTAAGTTATAGTTAAGTTAAATTAATTTTTGAAACAATATAAATAAGACAATTATCATTAAATTTTATCATAGGTATTTAAAAATATTTTTGAAAATGTTGTATCCTCTTGGCATGAGGATGATCTGTTAAGTTATAGTTAAGTAAAACTCCAAGAAATGCTACAGTATAACTTCACATAACAGACCTTGTATTGTCAGAACCTGATGCCTTATCTTCGTCGTATATCAATTGACTTAACAATTGTTAATTCAAAAATCCATGGTGACAAGGACCTCCCCATAGGGGAAGGTCATTGCTCCAAGACCTCCGATACGATCACAGGCTTCTTCCCATCGAAGGCTATGCCGTAAAGGTAGACCTTCCCCTTGAGCCCATGGTAATACCTCTTCGTGTGGATCTGTTCGATAGCCTCCTCCGCCAGCCTATGGATATCGGAACCATTGTCGGAGTTCTTTTTGATCTCCACCACGACGTGAGGGGTGCCTCCCTTCAGACATTCCATACGGATGTCGTGGTACCCGTCACCGGATTCGTAGTCCCCGGTCACATCGTATCTCCCGGAAAGGAACATGAACATCCCGAGTATGAACGACTGGTAGGAATGTTCGTTACCGAGTATCCTCCCGCTGACGGATCCGTACAGCATATTCTCCAGACTCTCGGTCATCTTCACGGTATCGTCCGAAAGTACGGAATCGAGGAACGTCGTGACGTCCAACCCGCTTTTAGGTAGGTTCCTGAGAAGCATCTTGGAGAATATCAGGAGGACCTCCTTGTTGGGGATGGAAAGCCTGCACTTGTCGTAACCCCTGTTCACCTGTACGGCATTGAGATAGCCCGCCATGACCATGACTGAATACAGGGCGTTCCGATCCACAGTGAGGTCGCCGTAGGCGACCGATGTATCGACCACGGCCTCATGGCCGTCACCGTTGGCGATACTGCGTAACTCGGACATCCCGTTCAGGTCGAGATTGTCCAACAACCTCGCCACCACACTGTTCCCACCGGCTTTCACCCAGTAGTCCGAAGGGACGAACCCCGTGTTGACGTACTTCAGGACGCTCCATGGATTGTATACCTCGGAACCGCCGAAACGGTACCCATCATACCATTCCTTAGCCTCGTCGAATTTCTCCGGATGACCGTAATAACCGCATATAGCCTTCACCTCGTCCGCAGAGAACCCGAACCTCTCACCCAGACCGGTGACCAGGACATTGTCCGTTTCCAGATTGTTCAGACCGCTGAAAACGCTCTCCTTGGCGATCTGCATTACCCCTGTAAGGATCGCTATCTGCACATCGTTGTTGTTTTTGAGCAAAGAAGTGAGCATGGACCTGAAGAACCCACGCATCATCCCGAAATGGTCCTTACCGTAGGTCAGGTTCAAAGGGTCGTCGTACTCGTCCATCAACAGGACCACCTTGGTGCCGTAGTGAAGACGGATGAGATGAACGAGGTTCTTGAGGACGTATGCCGTATCCATACGGGAAAGATCACGGATACCGTTCTCACCGCGGATGTTCCTATAGATGTCTTTCTTAGCCTCGTTCAGATTTTCGGAATCCAGAAGATACATATGGTCGGAAACCACGATATCAAGCATATTGTTGAAGGCCCTGATGAAATCATCGTAGGTGTTGCAGTTGAGATCGTTCAAGGATATCGAAACGACAGGATACCTGTTCATGTGCTGCAGGCATTCCGGATGCTTTGATATCTCCAGACCTTCGAACCATGTGTTTCCCGCATACTCCTGGTTGAAGAACGCGTCCAACGTGCTTATGGCCAGGGACTTTCCGAACCTGCGGGGACGGGTTATCAGGAAACTTCCCCTGAAACCCCTGTCGATGATATCCTTCACCAACAGGGTCTTGTCCACGTAGAACTCGTTACGGTCACGCATTTCCTTGAAGTCCTGCTCACCTATGCTGATAATAGACATGGGCCTGTCCATGGTATACACGATAAAACAGCAGACGTATAACTGTAGCTATAACCGATCCCCTGCCCCTGTATACGGCATCCTATAGTACATCGGTTACAGGGCATTTCGGTCTCAGGACCTGTCCGAAAGGACCTCCTCCCCGGATATGACCGTGCAACCCCCGTCGGGATCCCTACGGACCGCCATACGGCATGGGGCCCCTTCCTTGGAATGTCCGATACATAGGGTGCAACCCTCGTCATCGGACCCGAAATCCCCCGTGACACGGCATTCCCCACGGAGATAGAACGCCATTCCCAGAAGGAACAGCAGGTACAGCCGTTCGTCATCGAGGACCTTCCTGTATACAGGTTTGGAAAACAACTCCTCCAAGAACCTTACGGCTTCCCCATCATCCCCGGAAACGAGTGAGACGACAAGCCCCGAGACCTCGGATACATCGAGGTCCAGATACCTCATGATCTTCCTATAGAACAGCAAGGACACCTCCTTGTTCGGAACGGATGCATAACAACCCATGTACGAATGGTCCGATACCCTGAAGTAACCTGCCAACCCCATGGCCGAACCGTCGTAATGTCCGTGTTTGACAAGATCACGGTAAGAACAACAATCGTCCGGACACATGGCCATATCCTTCCCATCGACCATATCATGGAGATCCGAGATCGACCGGGGGCCCAACGAGTCCAGATATCCTGTGAAGATGTAACCGTCTACGGTCTCATCACTGTACACTGCAGGGACGAACCCGTTCGATACATACCTTAGAACACTGTCCGGGGAATACACGTCCCGACCCTTGTACAGGTGTCCGCCGTACCATCCGGTCATCTCATCAAACTTCTCCGGACGTCCGTAGTGCGAACAGATTCCCTTCGCTTCATCCGCAGTGAATCCGAACCTTTCCTCGTCATCAGGCCAGTACACGTTGCTTTCGATCAGATTGTTCAATCCGCCGAAGTCATCGCCTTTGGACACCTTCATGAGCCCCATGACCACACCCATCTCGACATCCTCGTTCCCCTTGAGCAGACAAAGGAACATGTATACGAAACGGTCACGCACCCGCTCGAAGAACTCCTTGTTACAGGCCGTGTCGAAGACACCGTCGTAACCGTCGAACATCACGATCACCTTGGAACCGTAATGTTCGCATAGGCCGTTCACGATGAACTCGAAGACGTAGAAAGGATCATGCTCCGACATTTCCCCATAGGCCAGTCCACGGTATTTTTCCTTGAAGAAACGATCGAGTCTTTCGGATTCCTCCAAAAACCTGTATTTCGACAGGAACGATTTTGCCAGTTCCCTGAACGAACGGATGAACTCATCATAGCTGGAACAGGACAACGTATCGAAAGACACCGATACCACAGGATACCTGTTCATATGTTGCAGACACTCGGGATGTTCTGTGATCTCCAGTCCTTCGAACCACGTGTTCCCCTTGTACTCGATGTTGAAGAAGGCGTCCAACATGCTGAGGGCCAAGGTCTTTCCGAACCCGTGAGGGCGGTCGAACATATAACTCCCACAAAGACACCTGTCGACGAGATCCTTCACCAGGAGGGTCTTGTCGATGTACAGTCCGTCGTTCTCGCGTAGTCTCTTGAAGTCCTGTTCCCCGATCATCGGTTTGGATCCGTGTATACTCATGATAGCATGATAGTGCTTATATCGTATAAATGTGACTATAGGGATATCGATCGACCAGGTAGACACAGGGTGCAGTCGGGCGTGAGAACCATGAACAGTGAACAACAGAGATTGGAGATCCTTAGGTACTACATCGGAGGCAAAGTCTATGATCCGGATCATAGCAGGGACCTCATCAGAGAACTGAAAAACCTCGATTACCTGAGATGCGGTATTACGTCCGATATCGAGGAAACACTCATGACCACGGATTATGGGATTCTGTATCTTGAT
>JAKSHW010000151.1 GCA_024399195.1 archaeon
CCCTATGGACGTTCCTTTTCCATTCTATCCCTTCGAGGTACTTGTCCGATGCCCCGGGGTCCCTGTCCACCATGAACCTTGCCACATTTCCGTTGCGGTCGGTACCGAAGTATTCGATGTAGATGTCCGTACCGGTGATGTGGAAGTCGGGGCGGTACTGACCGTGCAGGGCGTCGTTGGTGTCCTTGATGTAGGATGCCTCGTACTCGTAGGGGATTCCGTTGATTGCGAGGAAGTTGGCGATGTCCGCCTCCCCGAAGCTTTTGACCTTCTCCCCTTTCAGGGTCACAAGGGGGTTCTCCCTCAGGTAACGGACGTATTCCGAACGATCCACGAATGAGGATTCGTCCTTCTGCCCGTCGAAGTCGTAGACGAGATATTCGTTGAGCAGTCCCATGTAGGCGGAGTCAGTCGATCTTCTGCGTATCTCGTCGGACACGAACCTTTTCATGTCGGTGTTGCTGATCTTCGGTACCTTTCCTTTAGAGGAGGCGATGACCTTGACGGCAAGACGATGGAAGGTGGTCGTCTCCACCCTCTGTCCTGTCTCTTTCTTTATACGTTCCCTCAGTTCATCGACGGAAGCGTTGGTGAACGACAGGGCGAGGATGTCGTCGGGGGAGGCCTTACCGGATGCGAGAAGGTATTTCACGAGGCCTACAACCGTGGTCGTTTTGCCTGTGCCTGCACCTGCGAGCACGAGGCGGGTATGGACGTCCATGGCGATCGATGTGAGCTGTTGGAGGTCGAGGTCGCGTCCTTCCACCGGGTTTATCGTTTTTCCGATCTCTATGGCGGATCTTCCTGCGATCATCTCGTTGTGGCGGACCACATCTTCCGGGAAAGAGGTACATATTCCGAGATATGTCCCGACATCGTCTTTGAGCCTTCTGTCGACGAGCCCTATGGCATATAGGGGCTTCCTGGAACGTCTTTCGGCGTCCTGACGGAGCTGCGACTCCGCTTTCAGGATATTGTCCACATGCTCAGGTTCGATCAGACAGGGACTTGAGAGGATTCCTGAAAGACGGACTATGCCCTCCTTCAAACGGTCGTGCAGATTTCCGTCCTTCTCTCTGATCGCAATCACCTATAGGATGCGGATATTGTAGGGGGTATTCAATGGTGTTTATGGGCGATTGGGACCCATGTCGGTTACAGGGCATCGTTTCGTCCACAAAGTCAATTATATCCATGCACCTATTGCCATAAGTCAGGAAGGTCTCCGAATGTCCGATCTATATCTTGTATCGTTCTTCCAAAGCAACAGGATCATCATACCTCTCTATCAGAGAAACTACGACTGGAAGAAACAGAACTGCAGACAGCTCCTTGAGGATATCCGCAGGATAATGGGTGACGGGACGGAGAACAAGAGACACTTCATCGGTGCGATCATCTACACCAACGAGAAGCTCGACAGGGTCGTCATCGACGGCCAACAACGTATCACTACGGTACAGCTTCTTCTTTTGGCACTGCGTGATGCTATAAAGGAAGGTAAATTGAGCATGAAGGATGAAGATACCGTCCCATTTATCAAGAATTATCTCGGTAAGAAGGAAAGTGTCCTTGTCCCCTGCGGTAAAGACAACGATGCGTTTCAAGCCCTGTATGAACAGAAATCCAACGATGACTGGTCCAGAAAAGAATACGGATCTACACACATATGGTCCAACTACGACTATCTCAAAGACGAACTGATCAAAATGAACGATGGGGAGGATTTCGCAGACCGTGTACTGGAGGCATTGGAAAACCTATGGGTGGTCCCGATTGAGCTCAAGGAAAGCGACGATCCTCAAGCGGTTTTCGAAAGTATAAACACCACCGGACTGAAGCTCGGTGATTCCGACCGTATAAGGAACTTCATCATGATGAACCATCCGCAGTCCGAGCAGCAGACAATATATAACCAGTACTGGACCAAAATCGAGGAATACACAGGGAACGAAATAGAGACATTCTTCTATGATTTTCTCAAATCCGTGAGGTTCAACAAGGTCACTATGTCGGATAACGGTATATATCAGGCGTTCAAAGAGACTTTTCCCCTTGCAAAAACCACAAGGGAAGAAAAATGGAACATCCTCAACAGGATTCGTGATCATGCACGTATATACAGGGATTTACTCGATGGAAACATAAGTGGGTATTCTTCTGAAGAAGCAAGTCGTGCCCTCAGGTACATCACCTATCTCGATCAGAAAATAGCCTACTCGTTTATCCTGAACCTTCTCAGTGCACAGACCTCGGGAGAACTCTCCAGAGAAGAGGTATCGGATTGTATACTTTACACGGAAACGTATCTCGAAAGAAGGATGGTAACGAAGGAACCCCCTAACGCCCTGAACGGATTGTTCCCATCGCTTTTCAAGACCGTGAAGAACCTGCCTGGATCCGCCCCGTTCTCCGATAAATACGCCTATCTTTTACGTTCCAAGGAAGGTAATCTCACTTTCCCTGACGATGACAAGGTTGCCACAGTGCTGATTGAGAGGGACATATACAGGCATGCATCACTTTGCAATGTGGTATTGGCAGTTGCAAACTATGTGAACAGGGACAGCCCGGACATTCTTCCGATGGTCAACAAAGAAGGCGGATTCACCTTGGACCATATCATGCCCCGTAATCCGAATAACGACTGGTACGTCAACAACCCTGCACTCGATGAGACTCTCGACAGATATCTGAATACGATAGGTAATCTGACACTCACGTCATACAATTCCAATTTCGGTAACAGATCCTTCGATTACCGTTTGAACACCGAAGGTATAGGATACAAATACAGTTCCCTCTACGTTAACGAATATCTGAAACAACAGACCGAATGGAAAGAAGAACAGATCGTAGAAAGGGCCCATAGGATAACGAAGAACTTCCTCAACAACCGTAGACTTCCCGACTGCCACAGATACAGTCCTTCCGAAGACGATGTTCTAGAGATCTCATTGAGCGAGGATGTCCGTATGCTGACGAACACTCTGGTGTTAGGTTACAGCTACAAAAACGGAACGACCGTATCCGTTAAGAATGCCGTGGAGGCATACAAAGGTATACTCAAGGAGCTGTATGAGGAGAATCCTGATAAGTTTACTGAATGGACCCATGACGATGCACCAATAGGGTTTACTTCGATGTTTCACCCCTCCCAAACAAAGGATGAGGACTATTACAAACTGGCAACGGACGTGTATGTGTGGGCAAGTATGTCGAACCATGATAAGTTCAGTACCATACAGAAAATCCTAGATGCCTTGGAAATTGATGCCAACTCCGTAGTGGTGAAATATAAAATCAAAAACAACAGCTCAAAAAACGATTGAAACAGGCAGCTATAATGAAGATATTGGTGATCATTCACAACTTAGTCATAGAAATATCGACAGAGACTGATACTATTGGATGTTGTATCTCAAAAGGGATAGAATCACCATGCAAAATACTTGCTCCTCCTTAAAGTGTGCAATACAGATTTCGTAGAATACATAATCAACCGGTTCTCGCCCAGGTCGAAGAAAAGACATCTCATAACCCCAATGCGAAAGAAGAGGTGGACATCCTGATCGGTACCGACTGCATCTCCGAAGGTCAGAACCTTCAGGACTGCGATTACTGTATCAACTACGACATACATTGGAACCCCGTCAGGATCATCCAGAGGTTCGGACGTGTGGACCGTATCGGAAGTTCCAACAAGGTGATCCAACTGGTCAATTTCTGGCCCGACGTGGACCTTGACACGTACATCGACCTTAGGGGGAAGGTGGAATCGAGGATGAAGGCCACGGTCCTGACCTCGACAGGTGACGACAACGTGATCGACGATTCGGAGAAAGGCGACCTCGAGTACAGGAAGAACCAGCTCTGACGTCTCAAGGACGAGGTAGTGGACATCGAGGAGATGCAGTCCGGCGTCTCGATCATGGACCTCGGTCTGAACGAGTTCAGGGTGGACCTTCTCGACTACACACGTACCGCAGGAGAGCTCGACGGAACGCCCTACGGCCTCCATGCGGTGGTGCCTGCAACAGACGATATGCCGCCCGGTGTGATCTTCGTATTGCTCAACAGGGTCGACAGGATCAACCACGAGAACAGGAACCGTCTGCATCCCTTCTATATGGTATACATGGAGAACAATGGTATGGTCAGATGCGACCATC
>JAKSHW010000152.1 GCA_024399195.1 archaeon
GGCTCGGACATAACAAATAGATAATGAGGGACCGATACCCAGTCCATGGGTTGCAGAAAGATCGAGGTCCTGCCGGGCGTGACCATAACCAATGACCGTTGTCTTATCCTAGATGAGGGCCCCAC
This sequence comes from archaeon, assembly GCA_024399195.1. Classification (GTDB taxonomy): domain Archaea; phylum Thermoplasmatota; class Thermoplasmata; order Methanomassiliicoccales; family Methanomethylophilaceae; genus Methanomethylophilus. The sequence continues at coordinate 126 of JAKSHW010000152.1, forward strand.
GTTGGTGATAGGCGACCTGCACCTCGGTTATGAAAGCGCCCTTGAGAGCGAAGGGATGTTCATCCCCCGCATAAACACGGAATCGGTGAGGAACTCTCTGAACAGGATAATCGACGAGTACGAACCGGAAAGGGTCGTCCTGCTCGGCGATATAAAACACGATTTCAAACGTTCGAGCTACCAGGCCCGCGAGGATGTCAAGAACATCGTCCGTCTGGTGATGGACGCGGCCGAGACCATCGTCATAAAAGGGAACCATGACAATTTCCTGCAGACCATCCTTTCCGACGTGGGGGCGGTTACCCTCGACTACTTCGACTGCATGGGATACAGATTGGAACACGGACACGTGGACTCCGGACTGAGACCTGTCATAATCGGTCACGAACACCCCTCGGTACGTATCCCGGGAGAGCTCAACGGGGCCATGAAACTGCAATGCTACGTGGTCGCACCCGAAGAAGGGGTGATCGTGATCCCGCCTTTCAGTCCCTTCGCGTCAGGGAACGACCTGAACCCGGGAAAGGACGCCGTGATGGCCCCCGCACTGAAGGCGTGCGATGTAAAGAAGGTGGACATCTACGGGGTTTCCGACATGGGGATCATAAAATTCGGAAAACTGGAAGACGTTTCCCTGCTGACTATCTGAACACAGTCCCGCATATAGCCATATACATATTAGTCAAGTGTCCAACTGCACTGTGTTGGTTTAAAAAATTATCTATTCGTAGGTTTACGTTTTATATGTCTACCGTATTCACGGCTTCAAGGAGAAAATCATCATGGCAATGACTCCCAGAGAAAGAGTAGAAGCAGCTATGAAACTTGAAAGCCTCGACAGGCCCCCCGCGGCCATCTTCACCCAGTCCGCAACCGTCGGACAGATGGATGCCCTCAACGCACCCTGGCCCGCAGCCCACAGCGACGCCAACCTTATGGCAACCCTCGCTACCGGTACCGTCGAGCTCTTCGGATTCGAAGCCGCAAGGACCACCTTCTGCCTCACCGCCGAGACCGAGAGGCTCGGAGCAGAAGTCCAGCTCGACAAAAAAGACGCAGCACCTATGATCAGGACCCACCCCGCTCACTTCGACGCAATGATGGGCGAGTACGACGACCTGTCCGAGAAGATCATGCCTATCGAGGAGTACCTCAAAGGCGGCCGTGTTGCTGAAGTCATCAAATCCGTTGAGCTCCTCAAGAACAACAAAGTTCAGGGAGTCAAGAAATGGAACTCTGAGGAATACGCAATCTGCGCCGGAAACACCGGTGTCTTCACCATCTGCGGTAACCTCTGCGACACTGAGAACATCATCTTCGGAATGATGATGGACACTGACGCTGTTGACAAATGGACCTCCTTCATGGCCCCCTACGTCAAAGCATACACCCAGGCCCTCATCGACGCTGGTGCAGATGTCGTCCAGTGTTCCGAGCCTTCTGGATCTACCGACATGCTCTCCCCCGACATGTTCGAGGAAGCCGCTGGAAAGCCCTGCAGGGAGTCCCTCGGAGCAACCACCGGTGGATTCGGTAACATCCTCCACATCTGCGGTGACACCCTCCCCATCCTCAATGAGATGGCAACCGTCGCTGCTGGATGCTCCATCGAGGAGAAAGTCGAGGCTCAGGCAGCTGTCGACGCAGTCGGTGGAAAGACCGTCCTCGTCGGAAACGTCGGATCTGTCAGGCCCCTCTACCAGGGATCCCTCGACGACGTCAAAGCAGGTGTCTCCAAATCCGTTGAGGCAGGATTCACTATCATCTCCTCCGGATGCGGTATCGCACCCTCTACTTCCAACGAGAACATGCAGTGCTTCGTTGACACTGTTAAATCCTACGGACAGTAAATCCATAACGGCCTAAAGGCCTAAACCAATTCCCCTGCGGGTAACCGCGGGGGATCTACTTTTTATCAGATTACAGAACACGAGGGACGGGTGAATCCGTTGCCTTGGACAGTTTAAATACCATCCATCGGATTTCCATACATGGATCTGATCGGAAATACCGATAGCAAAAGAATCGCGATGCTGTCCGTCGTCTGGGGAGTCATCCTGATCCTATCGTTGAGCCATAGCACTGCGAACGGCGAATTCCATATCCTCGATATGGGAGAGAACATCTGTCACACCATATTCTCTGCGATCATCATATTGGTTCTTCTGACAGCCGTCCTCCATAACAGGAAGGTCAAGTTCGCAGGATACCTCTCCGCCGTTCTCGGAATCATAATGGCGGTGTTCGGAATCTGCCTTATGACGAACATCGTGGACAACTACACCGGATACTTCGGATGGGCCCTTACCATTGCAGGGATCGGGTGCATCTACTGTGCATACCTGAGCAGACTTAACTGCGAAAACTGAAACTCCACATGCGGCCTTCGGGCCGTGTTCCACCTGTATTCTCATGTTGGAATCTGTAGAAAACCGTCGTTTTCCAAAGAATGAACATCGATACTTTACAAAGGTTTATTAATAAAGAACATATCGCTTGCTTACTCAGATGGCTGGGGTAGGCTAGCTTGGTTAGACTTGGGGACTGTGGATCCCCCGACGTGGGTTCAAATCTCGCCCCCGGCCCTTCTTCTTTTTTATTTTGATTTTCAATGGGTGATACCATGGCTTGGGACGGTAAATTAGAGAAGATCGATGACAACAGATGGAAGATCGCCAAAGATGAAGACAAGGGAATGAACACCGATGCCATCATCTACTCCAACGATGCACTTATCTCGCACGTTATGGAGGACAACGCCCCTCTGCAGGCGGCCAATGTGGCATGTCTTCCCGGGATCGTAGGAAATTCCATGGCAATGCCCGATGTCCATTGGGGATACGGTTTCCCTATCGGAGGTGTCGCCGCTGTGGACTCCAACGAAGGTTCCATCTCCCCCGGAGGTATCGGTTTCGACATCAACTGCGGTGTACGTCTTATCAAGACCGATCTGACCCTCGACGACATCAAGGGAAAGACCAAGGAACTTATCGATGCCCTTTACAAGAACGTCCCTTCCGGACTCGGTTCCAAAGGACTTACCCGTGTCGGTCAGAAAGAGCTTACCGACATCCTCGACGTAGGTTCCGAATGGGCCGTGGAGAACGGATACGGTTGGGAGAAGGACCTCGAGGTCACCGAGGAAAAAGGACATATGCTCGATGCCGACCAGAGCGGTGTCAGCGAAAAAGCACGTAAAAGGGGACTTCCCGAGCTCGGTTCCCTCGGAAGCGGTAACCACTTCCTGGAGCTCGATGTGGTCGACGACGTCTTCGACGAAAGGACCGCCAAGGCGTTCGGACTGAAGAAAGGCTGCATCACCGTTACCGTGCACTGCGGTTCCCGCGGATGCGGACATCAGATCGCCACCGACTACCTGCAGAAGATGGAACACTACGTGAAGACCGCGTCCGTAAAACTCCCCGACAGACAGCTCGCATGCGCCCCCCTCAAGGACAGGCTCGGAGAAGAGTACTACAAGGCCATGTGCTGCGGTGCGAACTACGCCTGGGCGAACAGGCAGATGATCACCCACTGGACCAGGGAATCCTTCGAACAGGTCCTCGGTGACTCCGCCGAGAACATGGGAATGGACGTCGTGTACGATGTCGCCCACAACATCGCCAAGATGGAACGCCACACCTGGGACGGAAGCAACGTGGACGTCCTTGTTCACAGGAAAGGGGCCACCCGTGCCTTCGCACCCGGAAGGAGCGAGATCACCATGAAGTACAGGGACTACGGACAGCCCGTCCTCATTCCTGGAGACATGTCCACCGGAACCTATGTCCTCGCAGGACGCAAAGGGGCCATGAACGAGACCTTCGGTTCCACCTGCCACGGTGCAGGAAGGCAGATGTCCAGGAAGAAGGCTATCGAATCCCTCGACATCAACACCGTGAGACAGAACCTCGCCGACAACGGAATCTACCTCAGAAGCGGTTCCGATGACGGAGTGCTCGAAGAGGCTCCCGATGCATACAAGGATGTCAACGAGATCATCGAGGTCGTCTGCAACGCAGGAC
>JAKSHW010000153.1 GCA_024399195.1 archaeon
ACGATTCCGTTATGTCCGCTCCGGAGTCGTTCAAGGGTTTTGTCAGGAGGGATCCTGTACTTTTCGCATCCCTGCTTCTGGCGGTCCTTTCGATGTTCCTGGTGCCTCCGTCACAGAAATACATAGACTACATAGACGTTCGTACCTTGGCGATCCTGCTGTGTCTCATGGCCGTGGTGGCCGGGATATCGTCGACAGGTGCCTTCGACGTCCTCGCACGTTCTTTCCTGAAAGGGAACAGGGGGATAAGGGCCACCTCCGCCGTATTGGTGGGACTTCCGTTCTTCCTGTCGATGTTCATAACAAACGACGTGTCGCTTATCACCTTCGTACCGTTCGCCATCGTCGTCCTGGGAATGGCCGGCAGAAGGGACCTCATAATCCCTGTAGCGGTGTTGCAGACGTTGGCCGCCAACCTGGGAAGTATGATTCTGCCCTTCGGGAACCCGCAGAACATCTTCATCGCATCGAGGTACGGTGTGGACCTGACGGACTTCCTAGTGACCACCGGCCCCTATGTTGCGATCGGGGGTTTGGTCCTTGCGGTCATGTTGTTCATGGTCGGAGGCGGCGGGAGCGATGTGCGTTTCGACGACGGCCCGGGGAGGACCGACGTCCGCAGACTCGCTGTGTTCCTGATCCTGTTCACCGTCAGCGTCTGCGCCGTCCTCAGGATGCTGCCGTACACCTATGTCCTGACCATCGTGATGGCGGGTATGCTTCTGGTAGCTCCTCGTGTATTGGTCAAAGTGGACTGGGGACTGCTTCTGACCTTCGTGTTCCTGTTCGTGTTCGCAGGGAACATCTCATCCATAGATGTCGTCAGGGACGCTTTGGGCGGGCTCATGTCGTGGGACACGGTCATATCCTCTGCGTTCGTCAGTCAGTTCGTCAGCAACGTCCCTGCCGCCGTCATGCTGTCCAACTTCACAGGCGATTGGGCAGGCCTCCTTGCGGGTGTCAACATCGGAGGGTTCGGTACCCCCATAGCATCGATGGCTAGTATCATCACCCTGAGGATATGCTCCATGGAATCGGACGCAGACCGTAAGAGGTTCCTGATCCTGTTCATCGTCTCCAACATCGTGATGCTCTCGGTCCTGATCCTGTTCTCAAGAATGTTCTGACGGTTTTCCTATATTGGACGGGTATAGACAACCTTAATATCGGAACGGACGATTCCATACCATGACCCTGTTGGAGACCAACTGTCCAAAATGCCATGAGGTCATCCAGGTGGACACCTCTAGGCCGGAACTGTTCTGTATGTATTGTGGGACCAAGTTCCCTGTATCTGACATAAAAGGCTTCGACCTTTCCGCGGAAGCCCATACCAAAGGGGTCAAGATAAAAGGTCCCGGTGACAAGACGTCCGTGAAGGTGTCCGTGTTCATCGACGGCGATCTCGTGGGCTACGTCACCAAGTACGACACCATCGTGGTCGATGTTGCACCTGGTGAGCATACCGTATGGGCGAGGTCCGGTCTCGAAGGTTCCAAGAAGGTCAAGATGGACCTGAAGGACGGAGACACCGTGGCCGTCGACTACCGTGGGCTCAGAGGATATATAATGGTCAAGGAATGAGCCGTCGGTGATCTTTTGGAGATAGTCACTGTAATCCTTATCGCAATAGGGTTGGCGATGGACGCCTTTGCGGTTTCCATATGCAAAGGTCTCGCCATAGGTAAAGTGGACCTGAAACCTATGTTGATCATAGGTATCTGGTTCGGACTGTTCCAGGCCCTCATGCCGGTCATAGGGTTCTTCATGGGGCAGGCGTTTTATGACATAGTATCAGAGTTCGCTCCTTGGGTCGCCTTCATCCTACTCGTCCTCATCGGAGGAAACATGCTTCGTGAGGCCCTTTCCGGCGAAGAGGAGGACGTCGATGACAACATCGGGTTCAGGACCATGCTGTTCCTTGCTATCGCAACGAGCATCGATGCATTGGCCGTAGGGATCTCCATGGCCATGGACGGGGGAAGCATCTTCGTTCCCGCATTGGTGATCGGAGTTATCACGATGGCGATCTCGGTAGCAGGTGTGAAGATCGGAAGCGTCTTCGGGGACAGATTCGGTTCCAAGGCCGAGGTCCTCGGCGGTGTGATCCTCATCCTCATCGGTGTCAAGGTCCTTCTCGAAGGTCTCGGATATCTCTGAAAAACCATGGTCGGACCGTGTTCTCCGTCCGACCCTTTTCTTTCCCATCACCTGTATCGGACATATCGTCGTCCGGTCCTGTGTTCACCATATATACGAGAGAGTCGATTACGTCTTCATGGAGAAAGTCATCTACTATTCCGGAAGGAAGATCCGCAATCTGACCTATCTCGCAGACAGGTATGAGGATACCGATGCGATGTTCGAGCTCGGATTCAGGTATTACTTCGGCTACGGCGTCAGACACAACGTCAGGAAAGCCCTCGCATGGTTCTACAACGCCGCTATCAGGGGTGACAAAGACGCATGTTACCAGCTGGGATCCATGTTCTCCTGCGGAGAAGGGGTCGCCGTGGACGACTACGAGGCCGTCGACTGGTACTACCAGGCCGCCGAGCTCGGATGTGTCGATGCCATGAACGATCTCGGTGTCATGTACGCCGAGGGTTACGGTGTGGACGCATGCATGGACGAAGCGATCGGCTGGTGGGAGAAGGCCGCCGAGCTCGGTTGCGAAGAGGCCAAAGAGAATCTCGCCCGTTGCAAGAGCGAGTGAACCGGTAGTTTAACGATTCAGACATCGGACAGGGGAGGATCGAACTCCCTCTGTCCGAAAATACATTTTCCTGTGTTTTTACGGTCACTGCCCGGTAATCCAATCGATGATGTTCACGACCTTTATTCCGTTGAACGTCCCTAGGTTGAACCTGTCCATAGTCAGAACGGTTTTCGGGAAATTGTCCCGTATGCCCTCCAATGAACGGAATTCCCTCGCCCTGGTCTCTTCCGACATGATAGTCATCGCTACCTGGTAGTATTCCACCTCGCTCTCTCTGATGGCTGTGAAATCGACCTCCTTGTCGCGGTATGCTCCCGTTCTTACTGTAAATCCCCTACGTATCAGTTCGAGGTACACTAGGTTTTCTAAGGGTCTGCTTATATCATCGGTTCCAGAACCTTTTAGAGCCATATACCTCAGACCCATGTCCGATGCGTAGAATTTTCCATTGGTCGACAGGAGTTTCTTTCCGATGATATCGTATTTTTCAGCATGGTGGAAAAGTAATGCGGACCTCATCCCTTCGAGATACCTGTCTACGGTCACAGGGTTGATCCCGGTGCCTTTGGCGATATTTGCGACATTGGTGGTATTTCCGATATTGGAATAAAGAAACCTAGCTATTGCTCTGATCTTGTTGATATCGTCCGTCTTGAGTCTGGAAAGAACGTCTTTTACAAGGACCGTGTCGAACACTCCTTCCAGATAACCCGTATTGTATCTCTCGCTTCTGTTCGGATCGGTGTCCGGAAGTCCTCCGTATTTCAGATACTGGTTGAACCTTGTCTCCTGGTCTCCGGGATGCAGTTCCAGATATTCCTTGAACGACAGTGGTAACATCCTTATTTCGATATATCTTCCGGAAAGATGGGTGGAAAGGTCTGTCGAGAGCATATCCGAGTTGGACCCTGTCAGGTAGACATCGTAGTTCTTCACCATTTCCAATGAGGATACAATAAGTTCCCATCCTTTCACATCTTGGATTTCGTCCAAAAATATGTACACGGTTTTATCCTTGGGAAGTTCCCTCAATCTGGAACGGAGCTCGTCCGGGTCCACAAGGGCATAACCATCGAAAGTTTCGAAGTTTACATGGAAGATATGGAGGTCGTCTACCCCTTCGATCTTAAGGTCTTCGATGAACTGTTCCATGAGGGTGGATTTTCCACATCTGCGCATTCCTGTGATGATTTTCACTACGCTTGTGGCATCTTTGTATTCATGGAGTTGTTCTAGATAATCCGATCTCCTGACGGTCCTTCCCATGTCTTTTACAAGTCTTCTAAATATAAATTTATTGCACTAGATTTTTTTGTAGTTTCTTCAGAAAAATTTACTACACTAGATTTTTACA
>JAKSHW010000154.1 GCA_024399195.1 archaeon
CAAGGGAAGACCCGACGACATACTCATTTTTTCGTGAAAACGATGTTTTACAGGGGCCCTTCAGGGCCCCTTTATCTGAGGTCCTGAATAGTTACAGTTCTGAATCATTCGTTTTCTTTGAATTTCGAGATTTGAACCGTTTGCTTATTGTCGCATTACATACAATTCGGATGTAAAACCATATTACAAATAATGTACAAATGGATACAATAACCAATATATTACGAAGATGCGATTCTGCCACGTAGAGTGATTATATGCATTCTTCGTCAAAGACTAGCATCATAGCCGCAATCCTCGTCATCACCATGGTGAGCTGCACCTTCTTCGCCGCAACCAGCGCCGCAGAAGATGAAGCGACCGAGTACAGGTTCTACCTGGCGAACACCGTGGACGGAGAGGACAGCACCATCAACGGATGGTACACGGCTACCGGAAACAGCGTCATCGAGGCATTCTGCAACGCCCTCGACACCGCAGAAATCTCTTACAAAGGATTCAAATCCACCGACTCTTCAATTTACTTCTCTTCTTCTAAAACCATAAGCAACTGGACCACCGCTTGGAATTCCTCCGGTGAGAACTACCTCGGAGCCAACTACGCGATCTGGAACTACAACCAGGACAAAGGTTGGTACAAAGGTAACACCTTCGGAACCGACAAGGACACCGTCTACTACATCTCCCACGAGAACTACCTCAACGTGGACGGAGCGGTCGCCACCGCATATGGTATCGACAGCAGCAAGGTATGGCCTGCCCCCGCAAAGTACGACCTCCTCTATGATGGGGTCACCGGCGGTTACGCGGATGCCCTTGCAGCGCTCAAGGCATGGTACAAGGAGAGCTACGGACTCGATGATGTCGCAGACTACGGACTCTACCTTGACGAAGAATCTACCGAATACGATGACGCCGACATGGCAGCCATCTACTGGATGATCGATATCGACATGAGCGCCTACAAGGCCCCTGCAGGATGGGACATCAGCGGCGCCCAGTACGGATACGCCCAGATGGCTCCCCTCGACAGCTCCGCAGAACCCGACGACCTCCAGTTCGGACCCATGTTCAAGGAGTACCTCGGATCCACCAACAAGTTCACCTGTGGAACCGGATCCATCAACCACACCGGCGGATGGGACCAGGCAAAATACGATGCCAACTCCCAGGTAACCCTTACCTTCACCGTGACCAGCATCCCCGCAGGACCCGTCAGCGACTGGAACAACTGCGGTACCGCCACCCTCACCTCCATCACCTTCAAGGACAACGCATCCCTTGTCTACATCCCCTCTTACATCATCTACGCCAAGAGCGTGTACTTCAAGGTCACCGATATCGCCGACGACGTCGTAGAGACCATCGTCGAGAACGGATTCGGTGTCGTCCTCCCCAAGGCCCTCAAAACCGTCGACTTCGGATTCGAGGTCATCGGCGAGTCCACCTACACCGACGGAAACGGAAACGTCGTAACCTACATCATCGACGAGACCGGTGCCGTCCACAACAACGGATACATGGCATACACCATGTACGGATACGCGACCGAGAACGCAGACGCCAAGTACTGCGAGCAGGGAACCATCATCGATGTCGTTCTTGCCGAGGGTCAGACCTCTTTCAGCACCAGCATCATCGGATGGTCCAAGAACCCCATGGTATCCTCCGACAACATGATCAGCGGATCCTTCCCTGACATGATCGGTACCGTCGTCAGCCTTCCCAAGAACTTCGGACTCGGACTCAACGTCAACTTCACCTCCGGTACCGGATCCGTCAAGCACAACGCAGGATCCGACTCCGCGAAATACGACGCCAACACCCAGACCGCCATCACCCTTACCACCACCTCCCTTACCCGTATCGACAGCAGCGATTGGAACAACTGCGGAACCATGGCAGTCACCGCCATCAAGTTCAAGGACAACTCCAACCTCGTCTACATCCCTTCCTATGTGATCTACAAGATCAACCTCAACGGAACCAACTACAACGTGTTCTACAAGGTCACCGAGATCGCATCCGATGTCATCGACGCCATCAACGAGAGAGGCGTCTCCGTCGTTCTCCCCAAGGCCCTCAGGGATGTCGAGTTCGGTTCCGATGTGACCATCGTCACCGACAACGTCTACACCGATGCCATGGGCAACACCATCACCTACACCATCGATGAGACCTCCCCCATCCACTACACCGGATACACCACCTACACCCTCTACGCATACGCCACTGAGAACGCAGACCCCAAGTACTGCGAGCAGGGAACCATCATCGATGTCGACCTTGCAGAAGGAAACACCGAGTTCGGAACCAGTGTCGTCAACTGGTCCAAGAGCCCCATGGTCTCCTCCGACTACATCATCAGCGGTGCATGGGCCGATATGACCGCAGCAGTGGTCAGCATCCCCAAGAACTACGACCTCGGACTTACCAACAAGTTCACCTCCGGTACCGGAACCGTCAAGCACAACGCCGCTTCCGATTCCGCAAAATACGATGCCAACTCCCAGACCACCCTCACCTTCACCATCACCAGCCTTCCCCGTATCGACTGCAGCGACTGGGAAGAGTGCGGAACCGTCACCGTGACCGACATCGCATTCAAGACCAACTCCACCTTGGTTTACATCCCCTCCTACGTGATCTACAAGATCAACCTCAACGGAACCAACTACAACGTGTTCTACAAGGTAAACGACATCGCAAGGAACGTCATCGAGGAACTGAACGGCCACGGAATGTCCGTAGTCCTTCCCCAGGCCCTCAGGAGCATCGACCTTGGAACCAATGTGACCGTCGTCGACACCTCTTCCTACACCGACCGTGCAGGAAACGTCGTCACCTACCACATCGACGAGACCGGTGCTGTACACAGCAACGGATTCATGGCATACACCCTCTACGGATACGCTACCGAGAACGCAGACCCCAGATACTGCGAACAGGGAACCGTCGTCTATGTTGAGTACGCCGAGGGACAGACTGAGTTCAGCACCGCACTCGTCGGATGGTCCAAGAGCCCCATGGCATGCAACGACACCACCATCAGCGGATCCTTCCCCGACATGATCGGTTCCGTCATGGTCGCCATCGACCTCCCCACCGATACCGGATTCTGCGGAGACAACGTCGTATGGGCCTACCACGAGGACGGTACCCTTGTCATCTCCGGAGACGGAGAGATGTTCGACAAGAACTCCTCTGCAAGGTTCAGCTACTTCAAGTACAGGTCTGATGTGACCACCGTCGTCATCAAAGGCAACGTCACCCACATCGGAGAGTACGCGTTCAGCTTCTTCTACAACCTTGAGAACGTCATCATCGGTGACAGTGTGACCTCCATCGGAAAACAGGCGTTCAACAAGTGCTACGCCATCGAGTACATCTCCGTTGGAAAGAACGTTGCAGATGTAGACAAGAACGCATTCCACTGCGTCAACCTCTACTACCTCAACGGTGCAAAGGTCTCCATGTCCGCCATTGCAGGACTGACCTTCAACGATGTCGATGGAAAGCTTGTATCCGTCCTCGCTACCGGAATCGCCGGAGACGAGGTCGGATGGACCCTTAACTTCGAGACCGGTAAGCTGTACGTGTACGGAAACGGAGCGATGTTCGACTACGCCAAGAAGTCTGATGCTTCCTATTACAAGTTCAAGGACTGCATCACCTCCGTCGAGATCAAAGGAGGTGTCACCTATGTCGGTGAGCGTGCATTCTACGGATATGCACTCGATTCCATCGTTATCGGTGACAGCGTCCTTGCGATCGGAAGCTACGCTTTCTGGAAAGTCTATGACGTGGAATTCGTCTCCTTCGGCAACGGACTCGAGACCCTTGGATACCACGCCTTCTCCACCAAGTTCTACAACGAGAACGGAAAAGCAGTGTACAGTGCATCCAAGATCGTAGGAAACACCTACGTCGACGGTCACATTGTAGCCTAAACCCATTTACGGGGGTTCATCCCCCGGTTCCTTTTGATTTAAGAGTCCAAATATGCCTGTAAATCGGTTTGACAACCGTTTTTTCACATTCGGTCACTTTCGGTGACCTCCCCC
>JAKSHW010000155.1 GCA_024399195.1 archaeon
AGCCCAAGTACACCAACCCCGACCTCGGAAAGACCTTCCAGGAGTGCTACGACGTGACCACCGTCAAGCCCACCAAGGAGTACCTCGAGGTCTACGACAAGGCTCTGCAGACCATCAGGGACGCAGGATTGGACATCAAGCACTGAGTGCCATAGTGCTAAACCGTTTAGGGCCCCTCACGGGGCCTTTCCTCCATCGAGGACCGGTTCTGGACATCCCTTCGCCAGCGGACGATACGTCCCTGACAGGATTTTTCAGCATACCCTGTCCTCCGCCAAGTCGTTCCTATCCCGATGCAAGGAGCATCACCAACGATCTTGGGAGACGGTCCGGCGACCAACGGGTCTCTAAAACCTAGTCAGCGGGGTTCGACCCCCCGGTCTCTCGCCATTAACCTCCCTATGAGGGATAACATGACATTCACATTCACAGAACCACAGATACAGCGTCTCCGCGAGTACGGGGACGATCCAAGGAACACGGCGGAGTTCGAAAGCGAAGCGGAAAGGGACAAGGCGTTCTCGAAGCTCATGTCCAAACTGGACAGGGCGAACGAGGACGGCATCAGGGACTTCATCGTCAATCCCAGGCACCACAGGCTCATGGAGCTCGAACTGAGGCTTTCGGAGGCCCTCATCGCGGAAGGTTTCACAGAGGTGAAGACACCCCTGTTCGTGTCCAAGGCCGCCTTGGCCAAGATGACCATCACCGAGGACCATCCGCTCTACCAACAGGTCTTCTGGATCGACAGCAAGAGGGCGTTACGCCCTATGCACGCACCCAACCTCTACTACGTGATGAGAAAGCTCAGGGACCACACCGACGGTCCCGTGAAGATATTCGAGATAGGTTCGTGTTTCAGGGCGGAATCGCACAGCAACGACCACCTGGAGGAGTTCACGATGCTGAACCTGGTGGACATGGGCCCCCAGGGCGATACGAACGAGAAGATCAGGCACTACATCGACCTGGTCATGAAGACCGTGGGCCTCGACTACGAACTGGTGGACGAGGAATCCGATGTATACAAACAGACAATAGACGTGGAGGTCGACGGGGAGGAGGTATGTTCCGCAGCCATCGGACCCCATGTGCTCGATCCGGCACACGACGTCCACGAACCGTGGTGCGGTGCAGGTTTCGGTCTCGAACGTCTCCTCATGATGAAGGACGGGGACGGAAGCGTGAAGAAGACGGGAAGGTCGCTGAGCTATCTCAACGGCTTCAAGATAAACTGAGGTCTGAGTATGGACGCTTTCGACATACTCGACCGTTGCAGGGACGGTCAGACGCTCTCCGTCGACGAGATAGAGATCCTCCTCAGATGCGATCTGGAAGGTTTCGACAGGGAGCTCTCCTCCACCGCCGCCCGTGTGAGGGACGCCCACAGGGGGAAGGGACTTTTCATGTACGGTTTCGTCTACTTCTCCACATTCTGCAGGAACGACTGCTCCTTCTGCTACTACAGGAAGTCCAACCCCATCGGACGTTACAGGAAGTCCAGGGACGAAGTGATACGTCTATCCGAGGACCTCCGCGACGCGGGTGTCAACATGGTGGACCTCACCACGGGGGAGGACCCCGTGTTCCAGAAGGACGGATGTTCGAACCTCGTCGGTCTGGTGGAAGGCGTGAGGGACCGTGTGGACATCGGTATCATGGTATCTCCCGGTGCCGTGCCCAAGGGGACCATGGCTGACCTCAGGAAGGCGGGTGCCGACTGGTTCGCATGCTACCAGGAGACATACAACAGGGACGTGTTCGGAAAGATGCGTATCGATCAGGACTATCAAAACCGTATCGACCAGAGGCTCTGGGCGAGGGACGCGGGACTGCTCACCGAGGACGGCATGCTCGTAGGCATCGGCGAGACCGCGAAAGACCGTGCGGAACAGATACGCACCATGGGCGAGATGGGCTGCAGGCAGATGCGTGCCATGACCTTCGTCCCCCAGGCGGGGACCCCCATGCAGAACATCGTCCCCAGAGACAACACCGACGAACTAAGGGCGATCTCGGTCATGAGGCTCGCCTATCCCGACGTCCTGATCCCCGCAAGTCTTGATGTGGAAGGCATCTCGGGACTGAAGGCACGTATCGATGCTGGTGCGGACGTGATCACGTCCATAGTTCCGCCGCACGAGGAGCTCGCAGGTGTGGCACAACCCGACCTCGACATCAATGACGGACACCGTTCGGTGGACCATGTGAAGAGGATGGTCGCCGGAATGGGGAGGCACATCTCCTCTGACAAAGAGTTCAGGGACTTCATGGAGTCCCGCAGGCCGGAGGCGGTACTGTGATCATAGGCATCGTCGGAGGCATACTGCAGGGGATGGAGGCCGTGTACCTCTGCAGGCATGCGGGATACACATCCATGGTCATCGACCGCGACCCGAACGCACCCGCCCTCTCCCTCGCGGACAGGTCCGAGGTGTGCGACGTCCTGAAAGAGACGGAACGTGCGAAGGGACTGTTCTCCCAATGTGACGCCGTCCTCCCTGCGTTGGAGGACCTGGAGGTCCTGGAACACCTTTCACACATCGTACCCGAATGCGGTGTACCGTTCCTGTTCGACATCGACGCCTACAGGACGTCCTGTTCCAAGGAAAGGTCGAACACCCTGATGTCCGAACTCGGTGTCCCCCTGCCCCAACCGTGGCCGGAATGCGGGTTCCCGATCGTCGTGAAACCGTCGTCCCAGAGCGGGAGCGTCGGTGTCGGTGTAGCCATGGACGAGGAACAGAGGCAGAAGGCACTGAAAGTGGTGGAGAAGCTCGGCGACATACCTGTACAACAGGAGTTCGTTTCCGGGAAGAGCGTCTCCATAGAGGTGATCGGTAACGGGAAAGACGCCAAAGCGTACGTGACGACCGAGGTCGTCCTCGACAGGAACTACGACTGCAAGCAGGTCGTGTGCGAGGACGGGGTCCTCCCTCCCGAAGAGGAGGAACGTTTCAAGGCCATCGGGGAGACCGTCGGGAAGGCCATCGGTCTGAAGGGTCTGATGGACGTGGAGGCGATCCACACGAAGAAAGGTCTCCGTGTGCTGGAGATCGATGCGAGGATCCCCAGTCAGACCCCCGCCTGCATATGTGCCGCCACCGGTGTGAACCTCCTCGAGGAGCTCGTATGTTCCAGAACAGGGGAGGAACCGAAGAGCGTCAGACACAAGGGATGTGCGATCTACGAACACTACCTGGTCCGCGGGGACAGGATGTACACCTGCGGTGAGAAGGAGTTCGCCCATGTGGAACAACCATGCTATATCGAGGACTTCTGGGGTGCGGACGAAGCCGTCACCGACTTCAGGACGGGGAAGTACGAATGGAGATGCACCGTGGTGTTCACGGGGGAGACCTATCAGGACGCCCTGTGGAAGAAGAAACAGTTTATCAGGAACACGATGGACAACTGCGGACTGGAGGAGTACATCGACAGCGAACCGGAGATGATCTAATGACAAGACTTACGGACAACGACGTGAAGAGCATTTCGGACACCCTCGGGGAACTGGAGAAGTTCCTCCTCGAGAAGACGGGCAGGACCATCAAAAAGCTCGCCTGCGAGGCGGTGGGCATGTGGGAGTACGCCATCGACACCAGGGAGTACACCGTGGCGGTGGTACCGGTGACCACCGGGGAAGGGATCATCACCAGGTTCTCGGAGTCGGTGAGGGACACCTGCAAGTGGATGGGGTTCGAGGCGTTCGTGACCGAGAGCACCGACATATCCGGCTTCAGGGAGGCCACCGAGAGGATGGCGGACATCGTCTTCATGGCGGACGACGAGGAGTTCGTGGCATACAACATGAAGGCGAGGAAATGTGCGAACAACTCCATGAGCACCGCCAAGGCGTACATAGCGGCGTTGGCGGCGTCCACCGACCTTCTGGTGAGGAAGGACGTGCTTGTCGTCGGTGCCGGAAGGGTGGGAAGCAGGATGGCGAAGCTCCTGATAGCCAAAGGAGCGAACGTCTCCATCACGGACATCGACCTGGAGAAGTGCAGGAAGGTACAGGAGGACAACCCCCGTGT
>JAKSHW010000156.1 GCA_024399195.1 archaeon
GAACCTCGTTGCATGCGTGACTGATCTGCGGGAGCTTGAACTCCCCTGTGTGACATTCTCGCACATGATTTTCAATGATGCTCAGTATTTAAATGGTTTACAATTACATGTTATGTAAAAACAGAATTATTCCTTTAGGATTATTCTATAATTAATATGAAATGTATCAAATTAATTATTGAATATCTGTTAATATTGATTATAATAAAATATATTGAACAAAATTTTATTAAAATCTGGATTTATCTGAAAATCTATGATTAATTTATGAAAATCAAATTTTCAAATTGGATGATTTTTCAAGAAAAATCCTCGAAAATATCCACCTGAAATCCATTATGTGAACTATTATCCTAAATAGGAAATCGACAGGTAACTATATATAGAAATTGGAAAAACAACCCTACAACCCGATTTTTAAACAGAATATTCAATAGGTAGTTCATCTAATTCGTCCATATATGTATAAAAATATACATCATTTAACAGTTCAAAAAAGTCGTTGTTTTCGATAGACTAATATATACGTGGATGACAGCTTTCCACCCTATCATAAGTATAACAGATTTTTAGTTAAAAATAATCCATCTTCATACATTTCGCACGACAAATCACCATTAATTCTTCAATTTGGGACGTATATGTATTTCCGAAATAGGTAATACCCCACCATAGTATAATCTTGTACACCAGCATAATATGCAGATAACCTAAGGAAATGAAAAAAATTAATCGAGGTTAAGCAAATATCGTATATACTTCGTCCAAATCCACTCCCTATGGAAATATCGCTGTTCAAGGGCAGAACCCACATGGGAAGGAGACTTTTCCTTCTGGTGATCGGAACCTTCATCCTCTCCTTCGGAATAGCGATGTCCAAGAAAGCGGAGATAGGTACCTCGCCGATCTCCTGCATACCCGCGACCCTCACCTACTGTACCGACCTTTCCATCGGTACATGGACCATAATCTTCAACATCCTCCTGGTGGCCGCACAGGTCGTCATCATGAAAAGGGACTTCGAACCGATACAGGTGCTCCAGCTCGCGATGGCCGTCCTGCTCGGTTCCCTGACCGATGTCTCCATGGAAATACTCGGCTTCATGTCGCCGGGATCCTATATAGAACAGTGGATCTACTGCATAGCGGCATGCGTCATTCTCTCGTTCGGAGTGTTCCTCGAGATCAGGGCGAACCTCCTCGTGGTCCCCGGTGACGGTCTCGTCTTCATCCTCTCCAAAAAGATCAAAGGATGTCCCTTCCACAAGCTCAAACGTTATGTGGACGCCACCATGGCGATCACCGCGGTGGTCATCTCCCTCACCACCTGCGGCGAACTGAACGGTGCCCGTGAAGGAACCATCTTCGCGGCCATCGCCGTCGGTACATGCATCGGGTTCTACAGGGCGAAGTTCGGAGACGCATTGAACAGGTTCCTGGAGTCCGAGGACTGATGCCCGAACTGCCTGAGATCGAGACCGTGAGACGGATCGTAGGCCCTCAGGTCATAGGCCATAGTATAGAATATACAGAAGTAAACCTACCGAAGACCGTGGGACATCCTGACGTGGAAAGGTTCGTTTCAGGTACGGTCGGAAAGAGGTTCGTCCTTCACGACCGCAGGGGCAAGGCGTTGATCCTCGGTCTGGACGACGGCTCCCGGCTTATCATCCGTTTCGGGATGACCGGACAGCTGATGTTCTGCCCTCAGAACTACCCTGAAGAAAGACACACCCATGTGAGGTTCCGTCTCGACAAGGGAATGGAACTGAGGTTCATCGACCAACGTCGGTTCGGAAACATGTATCTTATCGCCCCTGGGGAGGAGGATACGTTCTCCGGTCTGTCCAGACTGGGACTCGAACCGTTCGATGGAAGGCTCGATGGGAAATGGCTCAAGGAGAACATGGGCAAGAAGGCCGTCCCCATAAAATCCGCTCTCCTGGACCAATCTATCGTCACAGGGATAGGCAACATCTGGGCCGATGAGATGCTTTTCAGAACCCGTATACACCCCGAATCACCATGTGCCAGTATCAGCACGGTAAAATGGAACCTCCTTGCGAGGACGATTCCCGAGGTCATGAACTTCGGTATCGAGAAAAACTCGATGACCCCCGAGGAATACCTCGAAGGCAAGGGCAGGAGATATTACGACATAGACTACCTCGAGGCCTACGGCCGTGACGGGGAACCGTGCACCAGATGCGGCACGTTGTTGAAACGCAGCGTGATTGGGGACAGAAGCGCCCATTGGTGTCCCAGATGTCAGAGAAGATGCGATGTAAAGAAAAAACAGATACACTGAAAACGTCACATCGCGGTTTCACATCGGTTTATCGAACAACTTATCTATGTATCCAAACTACACCGAAACATGAATTTCAACGGAGGCTCAACCTCGTTCATGGGTAAGCCTCTGGGACCTATAACGGTGGGCGGACTCGTCGCCATTCTGATCTCCATGGTCATCGGTGTCGCCCTTCTGCTCCCTGACGGTCTCGGAAGCTCCCTCATGGTCTGGTTGGTCATTGCGATCATACTGTACATGGTCCCCCATGTCATGGGTGTCAAATCGCCTAAGATCAAGGTCTCGTACGGTATCGTTTTCGGAATTATCGTCATGCTCGTCGGAGGTGCCGCCGTAGGGCCTGCTTTCGTCAACAACAACAGCTACAGCCACCTCGAGGGAGGAAACAACTTCCATGACATCGACATCGTCGCAGACGCTTCCGACGACAACGTGTTGAACATAACCGTCAACGATTTCGAACCCTACACCGAGGAAGGAAAGACGTTCGTCCCCGTAGCCGTGTACTGCGAGGTCAACGACATCACCTACAACAGTCTGTTCCTCACCAAGATCGTATCCGAAATGGACAAAACGGTCCTTTCGGAAGACGGCGGTAAACTCAAAGGTTCCGTCACCATCGACAGTTCCAAGCTCTATTTCATGTTCATATGCATGGCCGAGACAACGGTCGAGGACGGAAAGACGGTCTACACCCTTGTAGAGAAGACCATGTCCACCACCACCCTCACCGGATTCGATTTCAACGGATCCATGGAGACCTACACCTACATGGGTGCACTCCACATCGTGATCTACATCCTCGCGATCTTCTTCCTCATCGTCCTGTTCACCTTCATCCTCAGAAGGAAGATCAACAGCACCAGGCAGAAGATGGAGGATGACGGCCGCCTGTATCCTCAGGGATACGGCAGATGTGTGTTCTGCGGTGCGATCGTCCTTCCCGGAGAGGTCAAATGCAGGAAATGTAACGCATACATAGACAGACCAGAATCCATGAGGCGCAGGAAGAACGATTTCTTCCAGTGCTCCGAGTGCGGTGCAGAGGTACCTTCCGATGCGAAGGAATGCCCCAAGTGCGGTGTCAAGTTCGATGGGCTCGAGAACAGTGTCAGACACCTCGATGGAACCGTCGACGTCAGCGAAGAGAACAAGAAGTGTCCCTTCTGCGACGAGGACATCCCCATCAACTCCAAGGTCTGCCCCAAGTGCGGACGCAATCTCTGAAACTCCGAAGGGGGAACCGTTCCCCCTTCCCTTTCCTTAATCATACCCGTTCAACGGTAGAGTTCTTCGAAGGATATCGCGGACACTTTCCTGTAGAAACAGATACCGTAAAGGAGTATTCTCCCCCGTATTCTATTGAAGTATCCCCTGTCCTTGATCTGACCGATAGCCGCATCGGCATACTTCTTCAAAGTCTCGGGATTCTTCGTCCTCGATCTCTTGAGTTCGAACACGATCGTCGGAACATCAGGCACGTTCGGGGTCAGAACGATATCTGCCCTTCCATTCCCTGTCTCCTCTTCCATTTTAACCGAATACCTGCCTCCGCGACACATTGCCGATACCGCGATGATGAACTGGTAGTCCTTCTCTGCAGTAAGAAGGATGAACGGGATATTGTCCTGAAGGATCGAATCCAATCCCTTTTCCATCAATGCGATGTCCGCCCTTTCCATCCCGTTGAAAAAATCATCATATACGGAACAGGCCC
>JAKSHW010000157.1 GCA_024399195.1 archaeon
TCCACCCAGCTGAAACCCGTTAAGATCATCATGAACGAAGCACAGCTCCGTTTCTTCAGAATCCTTGTAGAGAAAGAGGTAGCACAATGAACATAACCAAGAACGCAAACAGGCTCACCATCGCAGTCGAGGGAAAACTCGACAGGACCTCCGCACCCGAACTCGAGGCGAAGATCAACGAGACCATGACCGAGGAGATCGACGAGGTGGAATTCGACCTTGCGAAAGCCGTGTACATATCAAGTGCCGGACTCAGGGTCATCGTCGGAGTGCAGAAGAAGATGAGCAAGATCGAAGGTACCATGGTGGTCACCAACATCCCCGAGCTCATCCTCGAGATCTTCACCGAGACCGGGCTCTCCGAGATCCTGACCCTGAGATGAACAAGATGCAGACCAGCGAGTATCTGGTCGGTAAGGTCCTGAGGTCGCACATCGCCGTCACCATCATGGTCACCCTTACCGCCACGCTCAGCATAGTCATAAACGGACTCGTGGTGGCCCAGGGGCTGGGGGCGGACGCCCTCGTGTCCTTCGGACTGGCGACCCCGATGCTGATCCTTCTCAGCGCGATAGCGGGAGTGTTCAGCAACGGCGGTTCGATACGTTGCGCCAGGTATATCGGGTTAAACGATGTAGAAGGCGTCCGTAGGAATTTCAGTACGGTGTTTTTCACCTCGGTCATCGTCGGTGCGGTATACGGTCTTGCATTGTTCTTCGGCGCCGACATGCTGGGGGACGCCTTTGGCGGGACTCCTGCCATCCGTGGGCTGACCGCCGACTATATCCGGGCCATCGGACTCACCGCGGTCCCCATGCTGCTTACCCAGGACCTGCTCAACTATCTGAGGATGGACAACAACCAGGCCCTTACCACCGTCGGGATCGTGGCCACCGTCGTGGTCAACACGGTCTTCGCGCTGTATTCCGTCGCATTCACCGACATGGGCATGTTCGGTATCGGGATGGCGATGTGCATCAGCAATATCGTGGGCGTGGCCATCTGCATGTTCCACTTCCTCAGAAAGGACCGTCTGCTGGGGATAGCGAAACCCAAAGGGGTCAAGACCGAACTCGTATCGATCTGCATGGCAGGACTCCCAACCGCCATCAACCG
Source organism: archaeon (assembly GCA_024399195.1). Lineage (GTDB taxonomy): Archaea > Thermoplasmatota > Thermoplasmata > Methanomassiliicoccales > Methanomethylophilaceae > Methanomethylophilus. The sequence continues at coordinate 1,117 of JAKSHW010000157.1, forward strand.
CGGTTCGCAGACGCTCAAGAACTTCGTGCTCAACTCGTTCCTCCTTTCCATCGCAGGGACCACGGCGGTCATGACCCTTTCCGTCCAGACCAACGTCTACCAGTTCCTTATCGCGATATCCACCGGGTTCGGGATCCTCGTCGCCATGCTATGCGGGATGTTCTACGGGGAAAGGGACACCGATGCGATCCGTGCGACCCTCAGGAGATCCTGTTCGTTCGGATTCCTGTTGTCATCGGCCGTGGGGGCAATCCTCTTCATCCTCGCCGAACCCATCGCCATGATGTTCATCAAGACCGGGGGCGACCTGGGGATGGCCACGACGTGTCTGAGACTGTTCGCTTTCAGTCAACCCACTTCCACGCTTTGTCTGATACTCCTCTACATGTACCAGTCCATGGGCAACCTGATGCTCTCCAACGTGATCTCCCTGACCAGGGGCGCACTCTATGTCATCCTGTTCTCGATGGCGTTCGCACCCGTGTTCGGGCTCGAGATGGTCTGGCTCTCCGCGGTAGTGGCGGACGTCCTTTCCATGCTTACCATCATCGTGGTCCTCCGTATCAAGACCGGGAGGTTCCCCCGCAGGGCGGAGGACTTCATCATGTTCCCCGAAGGGGACGACAGGGTCGAGGACATCTTCAATGCGAGCGTGTCCAACGACATCGACGAGGTCATGGACATCTCCCGTCGTGTCGAGGAAGACATCGTCAGGCACGGTATCGACCGTGAGAAGGCCCAGCGTGTCGCACTCTGCATCGAGGAGATGGCATGCAACGTGGTAGACCACGCCTTCTGCGACGGAAAGACCCACTTCATGGACATCAGGGTCATGAAGATAGGCGACGACCTCGTGTTCAGGCTCAGGGACGATGGAAAACGTTTCAATCCGCTCAACGCGGAACTCGACGGACATCTGGGGATCAAGGTCGTGAAGGCCACCTGCAAGTCCATAGACTACAGGTACTCGGTGCATCTCAACAACACCAGGGTGGTAGTCTGAGGTCTTCCTACAAGGGTGTGAGCACAGGCGTATTCGCTTCGCTGATCCTTGTAGCAGGTCTCGTTCTGACCAATATCGTCCTGTCGAGGATCGGGGGCGACATCTATTATGCCTACCGTGTCGAAGAGATCGTCACCTGGTCGTTCATCATGATCATGATCCTGACGGTCGCGATGAACAGTGAAAGCTATCGGCATCTGATGGACCACACGGCCTCCAGAACGGAATATCTTGCCTTCGTAGCGCTGTTCTCGTTGCTTGCGATGCGGGGTGCGTTATACAACGTCGAGAGCTTCGACATGATGTTCGATATGGTCACCCTCGTCCTGTTCTTCGCCGGTGCCCTCGGCGGATGTGGGATGGGTCTCACCGTATCGGTCATCTCGGTACTGTGCCTGTCCGTCTTCAGTCCCGAAATATCGTGGTTCCCGATGCTCATGTACCTCGTGTTAGGGCCTTTGGCAGGTTTCATGTGCAAAGACAGCTGGGACGGGACCTGCCATGACCGTGGCAAGTTCCTCAGATCCTCTCTAATATTCGCCATGTTGTGTACGGTCGCCTATCTTGTCTGGGGGGTGTTCGACGGGATCTTTTCCAAGGATCCTATGGTATTCCTCGCAACGGCGGTCGTCATGACGGTCACGGTCTTCAACACCCTCCTGTTCTGTTATCTCGAGAAAGGTATCGCTCTTGCGAGGATCACCGCCCGCCATAACAACGACCTCCGTCTGGCCCACAGCATCCAGATGTCTGCCGTACCTCGGGAGTTCCCTGTCTCGAGTACGTTCAGGATATCCGCCATGATGCACCCCGCGGTCGAAGTGGGAGGGGATTTCTACGATGTGTTCGAAATGAGGAGGAACCTCATCGGGATAGTCATCGCCGATGTCTCGGACAAAGGTCTTCCCGCCGCATTGTTCATGATGCGTGCGAAAGGGGTCGTGAAATCCCTTGCGATGGTAAATAACAATCCGGACATCATAATGGACAGGGCGAACAAGGAACTGTGCAAGGACAACGATGCCAACATGTTCGTCACCATGTGGTTAGGGGTTCTGGACACGGACACGGGGATCCTGAGATACTGCAATGCGGGCCATACGAAACCTTATATCATCTCATCGGACGGAAACGTCAGGAAAATGGAGATAAAGAAAGGACTGGCCATCGGAATCAGCGATATGGCCAGATATTCCTCTTCCGAGATCGTTCTCGGCACCGGCGACAGGATGTTCATGTACACCGACGGGGTCACCGAGGCGTTCAACGGGAACGAGGAACTGTTCGGAGAGGACAGGCTCGTCAAGACCCTGGAGCACGATGTGAAGTATCCAGAGGCGATCATAGGCGAGGTCAAGGCCGCCGTCGACGGATTCGCAGGCGATGTTCCGCCTTCCGACGACATCACAATGGTATGTATGGCCCTGGACCGTTCAATGGTGCATTCCATGTCCATCGAAGGAACGTCCGACAACCTCGACAAGGTCCTGGATTTCATGTTCGAATCCCTTGAGAAGGATGGTTGTCCCGTAAAGCTCCTGATGAAGATGCAGGTCGCCGCCGAAGAGGTCTTCGTGAACATATGCGACCATGGATACGGGGATTCACCGGGGACCGTGAGGTTCTACTGCAGATACCTGAACGACGAGATGAAACTGGTCTTCGAGGATTCCGCCAGGCCTTTCAATCCTCTTGCGACCGGGGAGAAGGACATCGACGAGGATGTCTCCAACTGGACCGTCGGCGGGTTCGGGATCCATATGGTGAAGAACCTGGCGGATTTCATGTCCTATAAAAGG
>JAKSHW010000158.1 GCA_024399195.1 archaeon
ATAGCCCCCTTATGTTAGTACTTGACAGTTCCGCCCTGTTTGCGATGGAACAGCTTCCCGATGAAGAATCCGTTTGTCCACCAGGGGTCATCGATGAACTCACCAAGTACAAGGACCACCGTCTGGACCTTTGGGGGGACCTGCTGAGGGTCTCGGACTGTACCGAGGCCTCTATCAGAAAGGTCGAAGAATATGCAAAGAAAAGCGGAGACCTTGGAAGGCTGTCCCCTGTGGACATAACCGTCCTCGCCCTCGCCGTAGACGTTGGTGGAACCGTCCTTTCCGATGACTACTCCATACAGAACACCGCCCGCATCATGGGAATACCGTACCGTGCGATAGGTCAGAAAGGCATCACCAAGGTAGAGAAATGGAACTACCAATGCATCGGTTGCAGGAAATGGTACAAGGAAAAAATGAATGAGTGCCCGGTGTGCGGTTCTCCGATGAAGGCACACCGTAAGCACTGAAAAGTTCAGGGGAAGATCTTTTTACACCTGATCAGCTTGCCCATACGCTTGGTTCCAAGGATGGACATGCACATCTCGGTACGGAAGTCGCTTCCGAACGCGAAGGTATCGGCAAGCTTCTTGTTTTTCGCTGCAATGTGCAGGGGAGTGTAGAGAACGTTTTTCCAGGTGTTCTCGTACTCTGCAAGGGTGGTATTGTTGAAGATGTTGTCCGCTGCGGCGTTTCCAGCCATAAATCCGGTCATCATCGCCTGAGGGATTCCTCCTCCGTTGACAGGCATGACCACACCTGCGGCATCTCCGATGATCATTCCGTTGTCGGTATAGGTCTTCTCCACAGGACCTTCGCTGGGAACGAACTTTCCTTCGATCTTGGTGGTGACCTTGAGATCGTGGTCTTTGGAGAACTTGTCGAAATACTCCCCCAAGGTTCCGTTGGAGAATTTGGGAGAGAACCCGACACCGACGTTTGCACTGTCGTTTTTAGGCATGATCCACCCATACGCACCGGGGGCGATACCTCCGAAGAACATCTGCACGAGAGGTTCGAAATCCCCTTCTGCCTGTGCACTGACGGCAGGATAGCAGTTCTTGTTGGAAGGAAGACCGAGGGACTTTGCGACACGTGATCCAGGTCCGTCAGCACCGATGATGACCTTGAACCCAATCTCACCGATGGTGGTCCTTGCGGCTTTGTTCTCAAAACCTTTGAACCTGCATCCTTTGATGAGCTCAGCTCCGGCCTCGACCGCTTTGTCAGCGAGATACTGGTCGAAACGGTTCCTGTCGGTGGTATAACCGGTGAAAGGGAACTCGTACTTCTTTCCCTTAGGGGTGACGAGACGGATACCTTCCACTTCCTGGACCTTGAGGTCGTCAGGCATGTCGTAGAGCTCATCGGCCTCCTTGAAATTAGGGAACATTGCCTTGATCTCTTCGATAGAAGGCATGAGTTCACCACAGCGGACGGGGACACCGACCTCAGGGCGCATCTCGATCATTGTAACTTTAAGTCCTCTTTCAGCAGCAGTACGGGCGGCCAAGCTTCCTGCCGGGCCGGAACCGACCACAAGCACGTCCGTCTCTAGTCTGTCCGTCAAAAAACTCACCTGTCGCGAAGAACAATGAAATTCGCCAATGCCCTCATGGCGTTCTTGTAGATCGAATCCTTGAAATGATTGAGCTCCACAACCGCCTCATCCACGATGGATCTCGCTTTATCGAAACATCTCTGGATGGAGTTGGTCTTCTGAATGAGCTCAAGGGCTTCGGTGATCTCATCGTTGGAGATATGATCGTTCTCGAAAATCTCCCTGATCCTGGATCCGTAAGTGGAATCTTCCATACCGTAAATGGTAGGAAGGGTAGGTTTACCCTCTACGATATCGGTACCGACCCTTTTGCCGGTACTACGGGGGTCACCGGTGACATCAAGGATATCGTCGATGATCTGGAAAGCCTGTCCGATCTTGAAAGCGAAAGTACCCGCATGCTCAACGGAATCAAGGTCCTCGGCCACAAGGAAGGCACCGCATTTGGCGGCACATTCGATAAGGCGTGCGGTCTTCCCACTGATGATGTCCATGTACTCCTTCTCTCCGACGGAGAACTTGCGTTCATAATCCTTCTGAGAGAACTCTCCGGAACCCATGGATGCGGCGGCCTCCACCACATAATCTACAAGTTCGTTGGAATTGGAACCCAAAAGACGGAATCCCAATGCAAACATGTAATCCCCTGCAACGATGGATTTGCCAAGGGAGTATTCGCGGTAAAGAGCCTTCGCCCCCCGTCTCATCTCACCACGGTCGTTGATGTCGTCGTGGATGAGAGAAGCGTTGTGGATAAGTTCCAATGCGGAACCCACATTGATCGCCCGAGTGGGGTCGGTTCCACCGCACATGTAGTATGACAGAATACAGATGGATGATCTGATCCTCTTTCCATGATTCGCTAGAACATAGCGTACCATTTCCTTAAGCTCGGGGTTGTCCGAGTCAGTTACTTTGTCCATTACGGACTCGACTCTACCGAGTTCAGAGGTTATGCAATCAGACCACAATTCTGCCATCCGCTACCGATTAGAACAACCCTATATAATTAATTGGGGAAGTAAAGTCGATAAAAACATCGAATTTAACCGAAAACAACGACAATTACTGACAACCTACTCAGGTAGATGATTATCTTACTGGAACACTGTTAATCGAAAAAGCCAGACTCATAATACTATACTGCATGACCTAAGAAAACCGAGTTCACTTCAATTTAGAGAAATTCTCAACGACCTTAGTGAAACTCTCGATGACCTGCTCGGCGTCACCATGCTCGATACCTTCACGGACACAGTGGTTGAGGTGACCTTTCAGGATTATGGCACCCACACTGTGGATGGCACTTTTGGTCGCATTGATCTGGGTGAGGATGTCCTCGCAGGGGATATCTTCATCGATCATACGGTCTATTGCCTGCATCTGACCTATGATCTTCTTGATCCTGAGATGCAGATTATCCGAATCCATACATTCTTTCATCGGTTCACCTGGGAAAAACAGGGAGGAAAACCTCCCTTTTATATCTTCAGGCAGGCTCCCATTTGCATCTTACAGGAGAGACAATGGCGTTCTCGGCTTTGAGTTCCTTGAAAGCCTTATCAATCTCTTTCCTGTCGATACCGGTCATTTTCTCGACCTCGCCGGCACTGATAGGTTTTCCAGCTTCTTTCATGGCCTTAAGAACTTCGTCTTTTACGGACATATCCGGTGTAAAAACATCTTCGTTTAAAGAACTAATGAGAAAAGTGACCCTGGACCAGACACCGAAAGGTGTCCGACCCTAGGGTCGGTAAAAGGTTTAGCTCAGCAGGGCTGCTGCGGCACTGTCGCAGAAGTCGAGGATGATGTCGGGGTAGATACCGAGGACAATGACTCCGATGACGCAGACAAGGATCATGATGGCGAATGCCTTGGGGATCCTGATTGCGCCGGCATCCTTCTCGGGCTTCTCGATGTACATGGCCTTGATGACCCTAACGTAGTAGTACAGGGAGATAGCGGAGTTGAGGACGGCAACGAATGCGAGCCATACCCACTGACCGACAGCCTCGTCTCCACCGTAGATTGCTCCGGAGAACAGGACGAACTTGGAGGTGAATCCTGCGAGAGGAGGTACACCGGCAAGGGAGAAGAGGAACAGCATCATTGCGAATGCAAGTGCGGGGGACCTCTTTGCGAGTCCGTTGTAGTCGGAGATCTTCTCACCGATACCGATGCAGATGAGTGCACCGACGATGAGGAATGCTCCTCCCTTCATGAACACGTGGGTGAACATGTGGAAGAGACCACCGGTGACGGCGTACTGACTCATAACAGCCATAGCAATGAGGATGTAACCTGCCTGTGCGATGGACGAGTAGGCGAGCATCCTCTTGATGTTGTTCTGAG
>JAKSHW010000159.1 GCA_024399195.1 archaeon
ATTATATGCATAGGGAGTAGTGTAAAAGGTGGGCAGAATACCCGACGCCCTGTCGTTGTCGAGGCTTATCCTCGGTCCGACGGTGCTGTTCCTGGATCCGAGCGACGTCCTGTTCTACGGAGTGTACGCGTTCTGTGCCCTCACCGATGTCGTGGACGGATATCTGTCCCGCAGATACGGGACCTGCACCAGACACGGAGAGGTACTGGACAGTATAGCCGATGCGGTGCTCATCCTCAGCGTCGTGATATCGCTTCTGATGAAACTGGACTGGGAACCGTGGATGCTCGAATGGATCGCGGGCATAGGCGTCATAAGGCTGGTGTCCCTCAGTTATGGGACCGGACGTTTCGGGAAGATAGCGGTCATCCACACCTACGCCAACAAGGTCGCGGGCCTTTTCGCATACGGCGGCGTGTTCCTGATCCCGTTCGTGGACCTCCCGTTGCTCATAACGGTCATCTGTTCCGTTACCACGGTGTCCGCCGTGGAATACCTGCTGATAAACGTATTGTCGAAGGACCTGGACAGCGAAAGACGTTCCCTGATGGACCTCTTCTGACCCACTATAAATACTGCATACGACATTCGCCTGTTACTATGGACGAAGGTTCGCGGCACCACACCATCGCCTATTCCGGCGTTATATTCGCAATCATCGCACTGATGGCCGTCTATATCGAACTCGATGACGGGTTCATGGGACTTTTCCGTGACAACGGTCTGTTCCCGCCCACGTCCTGGCCGTCGGAAACACTCTGCGCCCTGTGCGTGCTCCCCTTCGTGTCCGTCCTGCTCTACCTCGGAGGCACCAGGATGAAAGGGCTTTCGGTCATCCTTCTCGTGGCATCGTTCACCGCCATGTGGATCGGGCTCGGAGACCTCATACCCCATCTGGTGGAGAACCTGATATCCACCTTCTCCAAGAACCTCGGGATGGACGAACTGTCCGAACCGTTGAACGGATTCCTGAAGTTCCTGATACTCATCCTCCCCGTATCCGCCGTGGCGACGATCGTATGGCAGGTGCACAACGACCTCAGAGGGTCCGCATCGAGGCTTCTCATATCGGGACTTTCGCTCGGCATGACCGTCATGTTCGCCTCCGTGCTCGTCGATGTCCTCGTGGACGATGTCTCGTCCATCGGACTGGCCACCGTGGGTTTCCTCGTCACCACCCCCAAAGGGATGGATGTGGACAACTTCCGTACGCTTCTCTACCTATGCGTCGCCATGTTCGTCGTCGGAGGTCTCCTCACTTCTTCGTCGGCCCTCGGAAGGCCCGCCAGGGCAAGGTTCGTCGTCGGTGCACTGGTCACCGTCGCGACGTTCTTCGTATTCCAGCAGCTATGGGGACTGACCCCCGTCGCGATACCCGAGTACCTCGTATCGTACATCACAAGCGTCCTGAACCAATCCCCGGCCCCCGATGCGTTCCTGGGTTGTTTCCACACCAGTCTGCTGATGTCCGTGTCCATGCTCCTTTCGGTCCTGTGCATGTTCGCAGGCCTCAAGGGAAGGGACCTCTACGCCCGAAACGACAGATACACGAAAAGCCTCCGCGAGACCGATGCGGCCCTCAGGGACAGGATCAATCGGAACAAACTGTACGAAAGGTTGAACACCCCTCTGAAGAACGGGGAACGTGCCTGTCCCGACACCCTCCGCGGAACCCCTTGCGTGTACCTGGTCCCCCTCACGGCCATCCCCGACGGGACGTACATCCTCGATGACCAGGCCTTCAAGAACATCCGCGACGGACTGGACGAACCCGGTCGCCTCAGAACGGTCGAGGAAGAGGGGGACAGGATCGCGGACGCGTTCCTGCTGCACTGTTTCTGCATGGACAGGAACCCCGAGACACCGATAAAGTTCCTCGAGACCTACGGCAGGGGAGGGAAGACCTTCACCGAGCTCCTGGAGCTCGCGTACCTTGTCGACCCCAAGGTCCTGAGGACGTTCTCCACCCATTGCCTCAGACGTTCCAAGGACTCCGTAAACCCCGTCCTGTGGGCGATATACTACATCCTGTCGGAACACTACGACCCCGAGGACATGGACCTGTTGGACAGGAGGAAGGGGATCGGAAAGGTCCTTTCCATGAAGCTCCCCTCGGAGAACACCGCCGGGATCCACACGATGTCCGGACTGGAAAGGACCGGATGCGAGCTCAGGAAAGCCATCAGAGACCAGGTCGTCTGGAAGAGGGTGCGTTCCGAGACGGGACTGGAAGACGTGTTGGACGTCTGCGAGAGGTTCGGAGAAGAGGGGATGGACATACCCGAGGAGACCAGGAAGGACATCTCCGACATGACCATGGCGATGATCGACGGCCTGAAGGACAAAGGCGACCTGGACGGGCTTCTGCGGAACCGCGGTCTGTTCGAAAGGGCCGAGGACATCACGGGAACATCGTTCGACCTGAGGAACGCCGCCCTCGAAACGGCCCAGGAGATCCTCGACCGCACCGGAACCCCCGATGAATTCGAAAAAGCATACCTGAAGATCAGTACATACAGACTCCCCGACGAGATGGGGATCATGCCGGGATCGATCCATGTGCTCCTCCTGAGGAACGTGTCCGCCCGTATAGAAGACGAAGACGACATCACGCTGAAAAGCGCGTACTACGACGTCATCCCCCACGAGGTCCTGAACGACAGGGCCTACAGGAAGACCTTGGAACGCATCAGACGCAACCTGCGGTGAGGAAACAACTAATAAGGACGGAACCTAACCGAAAGGTATGTTCGGTCGTAAGAAGACCCCCAAAGACACCTCCTATGCGGACGCCAAGAAGGCGTTCGACAAAGGCGACTACAGGACCGCCCTCGAACTTTTCCGTGAGTCCGCCAAAGGCGGCAACAGCGAGTCCATGTACGCCCTGGGGAACATGTACAAGGAAGGCCTTGCGGTCAGCCCCTCCCCGTACAGGGCCGTAGAATGGTGGTCCCAGGCGTCCGATGCCGGCAACGACAAGGCACAGTACAACCTCGGTCTCGCCTATCTCAACGGGGAAGGGGTCAGACAGTCCGACGAGTTCGCCGCATCCCTCATATCGGCCTCCGCCGAGGCGGGGTACCTCAGGGCGATGTACGTCATCGGAGTGCTCTACAGCGACGGCGTGGGTGTGGAGAAATCCCTTTCCACCGCCCTCTCCTGGTTCCTCAAGGCCGCCGACAAGGGAAACACCAACGCACAGTACAGGGCTGGTGTGGCCTACGAGGAAGGGCTCGGGACCGATGTATCCTGCGAGGAGGCCGCCAAATGGTACGGCATGGCATCCAACAACGGCCACGCCGACGCATCCTTCCGCCTCGGTATCCTGTACGGGGACGGACGCGGTGTGAAGAGGAGCGACCAGACCGCCAAGAAGTACTTCCGCAAGGCGGCGGACGCCGGCCACGAGGAAGCGGCCCAGATGCTCAAGGACATGGCCCTGGAATGAAAGGGTAAAAACGGACGGTTTTCGGGAAACGTCCCGGAACTGTCCCATTCCGTCCATCGGCGGTGTGCAAACACGGGACGGACGAAGTATGTCTATATGTACCAGAATCCGATATATGGGGATATGTCCGACATCAGAGTCAACACCTTATACGAGATTGCCGGAGAAGTCTATGATACCTGGACCAACCGTAGACTCCTCCCCGAAGGTGCGGGATACCGTAGGACATTCTATCTGGAGGTCGACGAGGACTCAGTCCACGAGATCGTCCTCGATATCGACGCCACCAAAGGCGAGGTCCACTACGACGGCACCCTGATCGGCATAGACGGTATGGAACCCGAGGGATGCGACCTCAACTTCTCCCTTACCAACGGGGACAGGTTCATCCTCACCGTCATCGACTGGTCCGTCTGAT
>JAKSHW010000016.1 GCA_024399195.1 archaeon
CGGGTGTACCATTTGGACGCCTCGTTGAGGTCGGGGGTCACGGATTCGAGACCGAACTCGTAGTTCATCCCGATCTTAAAGAAGAGCTCGGCATCACCCTGGACGGTGACCTCGTGGAAAAGATAATCGGATTCCTTGATATTGGCCTTGCAACAGATGCCGTACCTGTAGCAGTATGCCAGACGGAACATCGAAAGAGGGTCCTTCTGCGATGCCGCGGCCCTGAGCCATTCGAAAGCGGCTGACTCGTCGTGGGGGACGAGACTTCCGTGCATGTACCTGAACGACAGTTCTCTTCTCGCCTCGGGCGTCCCTCCGTCCGCGGCTGCCCTGAGCCATTCGAGGTATTTCGCCTTGTCAGGAGGTACGAGGTTTCCGAAATGGTACATCTTGGCAAGCTCCCATTTGGCACGGGAACATCCCCTGTTCGCCGAACGGGTGTACCATTCGATCGCGGACTGGGGGTCCACAGGGGCCTCCCTGCCCTTCTGGAACGAATACGCCACGGCCAACATGGCGTAGATATTGCCTTCCTTGGCGGCCCTGAGCAGTCTAGCATCCATCTTCTTTCAACGCCTCTTCTTCTTAAGCATATCGAGCATTTCCTTCGCGTCCATATCCCCCTGTTTGGCGGCAAGGGTGAGCATCTTCTTGGCGTAGGGAATGTCCTTTTCGACGTACTCTCCCTCGGCGTAGAGCTTGCCGAGGTAGAACTGTGCCTCGTAGTATCCGTTGTCGGCGGCCTTCTTGAGGAGGTCCACACCTCCTTCCACGTCCTGTTCCGTGTTCTTTCCGGAGATCATGAACATGGCCATGAACGACATGGCACCCATGTGTCCCTGGTCAGCGGCCTCCTGGAACCAGGTGAACGCCTTCTTCTCGTCCCTCTCGATACCTCTTCCCTCATAGTAGAAGCAGGCGAGAGCGTACTGTGCGTTGGGTTCTCCGCCTTCCGCGGCCTCCTGGAACCATCTTGCGGCCTCCTTGTCGTCCTTGTCGAAATAGAAGCCGTTGCCGTACATACAACCGAGGGCGTACTGTGCGACGCCGTTGAAGTGTTCGGTGGCCTTGAGGAACCATTTGGCAGAGATGGACAGGTCGCGGTCGAGGACCTGTCCCTCGAAGCACATGTTCGCATAGTCGACCATGGCCTGATCGAGGCCAGCCTCGCAGGCACCCTCGAGGTATTTCTTCGCCCTTACGGGATCCCTCTTGATGCCGTGGCTACCGTAGGCGTACATGAGACCGGCCTGGTGCATCGCATCGGGGTTCTTCGCGTCCGCGGCCTTCACGAGGTACTTGACGGCCTTGGCGGCGTTGTAGTACTTGTACTCCTTGACCATCATGATGCCAGCGAGGGCGAACTCGGAATCGGGATATTCCATCTCGGCGGCCTTCTTGTACCATTCGACGGCCTTGTCTATATCGGGGTCGGTGAAGCACTGACCCATATCATACATGTATGCGATACGGTGGGCGGCCTGTGCACTGCCGTTCTCGTACGCCCTGGTAAGCAGGTCGAGGGCGAGGTCGCGGTCCTTGTCGACCCCCTTTCCCATCAGATACATGTAACCGATGGTGTTGAGGGCGTCCGCGTCACCTGCGTCGGCACAGGGCATGTAAAGCCTGACGGACTCCACATGGTCCTTCTTGGCGGGGCCCTTCTTGCCGTCCGATTTCCCTGTATCGTAAATAGGGAAGATCTCACGGCATGCTTCGAGGTCCCTCTGTTCCGCCTTGAAACGAAGGGCGACCAATGCATCTTCCACGTCCACGGGGTTCCTGTCGATCTCCTCCAGAACTATCAATGCGGGGACATGGCCCGCTTCGGCCGCCTTTGCCAGAAGGGACTTCGCGGAATCCCTGTCGGTGCCGACGGACACGCCCAGATACTTGAAGAGTGCTGCAATGTACATGGCATCGGGCATTGCTGATTCCGATGCGATGGAATATGCTTTGGACAGGTCGAAATCGGAGGAGGCGCTGTCCATGTATCTGCGGACTTCCTCGTCCAGACTGTAACCCTGAGTGGAGGTTTCGATGCTCATTAACCCTTACCTTGTCATGGTGCTATATATACCTGTTTCCAACGGAACGGCATAACCGGGACACCTGTGTACATCTAGGGGGGATACCGCCGGGAGGTTGGACGGTAAAAGTTCAGTTTCGGTCACTTTCGGTCACCTCTCCCCCGCTTCGACTTATAAACCCGTCTGACGAATCATGTACTATGTCCATTCCTACCATCGGGAAAACCGAATACCGCCGCCCCCTTTCCCTCAGCATCCGCACCTCCACCAAAGAAGACCTCGATTGGGCCGTGGAGGTCATGAGGAGCGGACGGAAGGAAAGCTACGGCACCGCCATCAGGATCCTCCTCACAGGAGCGGTAAACGGCCACGACGAGGCCCAATACCATCTCGGACTCGCATACGCCAAGGGCCAAGGCATCAGAAAGGACATGAGGGACGCCAAGAAATGGTTCGAAGAATCGTACAGGAACGGTAACTACAGGGCAGGCTACTATCTCGCCATGATCTGCCTCAAGGGTTACGGTCTCCCTACCGATGTAGAGAAGGCCATAGAGGTCCTGAAGGACGTCTCGGAATACGGGGAACCCAGGGCCATGTACGTCCTGGCGGTCATGTACATGAACGGAGAGGGCGTGGAGCCCGATGCGGACACCGCCATCGGCCTTCTCGAGGATTCGGCCACGGGGGGTAACGCCAACGCCATGTGCCTCCTTGGACAGCTGTATCTGAACGGCAGATACGTCCCGAGAAGCGTTCCGCGTGCCCTGTGGTGGCTCGAACATTCCGCCAAGTACGAGAACAGGAACGCACAGTCCCTCCTCGGAAGACTGTACGACGATGGAAAAGAGGTGCCTAGGAACCCGTTGATATCCGAATACTGGTACAACAGGTCCAAGGCGGTAATGAGTTGAACCGGGTTTCCCCGGTAAGATCATTTGAGTCCTACGACCTTTCCCTCGTCGGTAAGGTCGATCTTCAATGCGGCAGGCTCCTTGCTGAGTCCGGGCATGAGCATGATCGATCCGCAGACGGGGATGATGAAACCGGCTCCGGCGGAGAGGTTGATCTCCCTGACGTTGAGCCTCCATCCGGTGGGTGCCCCCTTGAGCTCCGCCTTGTCGGAGATGGAGTACTGGGTCTTGGCGATGCAGATGGGCAGTCTGCCATATCCTTCGGCTTCCAGGGTCTTGATGGTGTTCAATGCGACGGAGCTGAAATCGACGCCGTCCGCACCGTAGATCTTGGTGGCGACGGCCTCGATCTTCTCCTTGATGGAAAGGTCGTCGTCGTATGCGAACCTGAAGTCGGTGCTCTGACTGTCGACGACCTCGACCACTTTCTGTGCGAGCTCGACGGCACCTTTTCCACCCTCGAGGTATCCGTCGTTCTGTACGCACTCGACACCGATAGCCTTGCAGTGGTCGCGGACCATCTGCATGTGCTCGACGGCATCAGTGTAGAAGTGGTTGATGGAGACGACGACGGGGACGCCGTAGGACCTCATGTTGGCGATGTGCTTGTCGAGGTTGGAGAATCCTTTCTCAAGGGACTCGGAGGTGAGGGACTCGGGGACCTTGACGTCCGCTCCACCGTGGGTCATGAGGGCACGGATGGACGCGACGATGACGACGCAGTCGGGTCTGATACCGGACTGCCTGCAGACGATGTCCATGAACTTCTCTCCGCCGAGGTCAGCCGCGAAACCGGCCTCGGTGACGGCGTAGTCCCCGAGCTTGACGGCGGCCTTGGTGGCGATGACTGAGTTGTTACCGTGTGCGATGTTCGCGAAGGGGAATCCGTGGATGAAGACCGGCTGTCCCTCGATGGTCTGCACGAGATTGGGCATGAGGGCCTCCCTGAGGATGACCATCATGGAACCGACGCATCCGAGCTGGCCCGCCCTGACGGGCTTCTTGTCGTAGGTGTAGGCGACGACGATGTTCTCGAGCCTTCTCCTGAGGTCGGTGTAATCGGTGGCGAGTGCGAGGATGGCGGAGATCTCGGAAGCGGAGGTGATGAGGAAACCGCTCTCGTGGGGGACCCCTGCGACCTCTCCGGCCTCGGCGAGACCGACGACGATGTGCCTGAGCTCACGGACGTTCATGTCCATGGTCTTCTTCCATACGATGTTCCTGGGATCGATGTTGAGGGGATTGCCCCTGAGGAGGTTGTTCTCGACCATCGCCGACAGGAGGTTGTGTGCGGACGCCACGGCGTGGATGTCACCGGTGAACTCGAGATCGATCTTCCACATGGGGTAGACCTGTACGTTTCCTCCGCCGGTCGCTCCACCCTTGATACCGAACGTGGGACCCATGGAAGGTTCCCTGAGGGCTCCGACGACCTTCTTACCTATGGCACTGAGCCCCTGGATCAGACTGATGGTGGTAACGGTCTTTCCCTCCCCGGCGGGAGTGGGGGTGACGGCGGTCACAAGGACCAGTTTACCGTTCTTGTTCTCCTCGAAGCGGGAAAGGACGTTCAGAGGGACCTTTGCGACGTATTTTCCGTACTGTTCGATATCATCGGCGGAAAGGCCGATCTTGGCGGCGATCTCTTTGATGTCGCTGACTTTGGCCTGTTCGGCGATCTCGATGTCACTCAACATATGTGCGGGGCTAGGCGGTCTATATTAATAAGGGTATTAGCAGTAGGATGGATGGTCGCAAGACAGCGGGCGGACACCATGGGATACAGATACGTTCTATTCGATTTCGAAAGCAGCATAGCGGACCTTACCGAGTGCCACAGGGCGGCGTTCTCCAAATCTTTCAAGGAGTTCGGCATGGAATACGACAACAGCAGGCTGGAAGAGTATATCCGCACGCCCCTGGAGGTTCTTTTCGAGAAATACCAGAAAGGATGTACCTGCAGGTTCAGGGACTTCGTGATCATCACCGTCGCGGAGTTCGATTCTTGTCTGGAGGGGAGGGCGGCCATACGCGAAGGCGTCGTGGAGAGACTGCATGGCCTGAAAGACAGCGGTGCCGTCCTCGGAACCATATCGGAATGCAGCGAGGACCAGGTCCGCAGAGTGCTTTCGAGACATGGTATCGCCGATATGTTCTCGTCCGTCGTGGGTATCGAACGTATGGCCATACGCAGGCCTGAGGCGTATCCGGTCAACATAGCTCTGAAGGAGATGGGCGCGATCCGGGAAGATGCCGTGTTCGTATCCGGAGAGGAACGTGATTGGATCGCAGCGACCAAAGCGGGCATATCCTCCACGGGACCGGAAAGGTCACCATGAAAGAATCTACAGGTTGTTTGTATTTTTCATCTATTTAGGGTTTTCTAAAATAAACAGCCAATATTAGGTCTACCGAAATATTAGTCAATCTACAATATTTTAAGTTAGAGATATATTATATTTTTGAATAAAATATTGATAAAATTTATATTATATAGGATGTGTAAATAGTGATCCCTATTAAAACTGGCACGTCTATTTTTATGAAATTTTATTGGATAATACCTATCCTACAATAAATATATTATATTTTCAAATAAAGTTAGGTATATCTAAATATGATTAAGGTATACCTTAAATTAGCAGTGCAACCCCTATGGAACGAAAAAACACGTCGGACCACAGAGAAGATATGCACGCCTTCATCCGTCAACGGATGAAAACAAAGTGATATGCATGAAAATAAAAGACATGAAACAAGGGGACACGGCGACCGTGGTCAATGTTTCAGGCGAGGGTCAGCTCAGGAAAAGGATCATGGACCTAGGCCTCACCAAAGGGACGGAGATCAAGATCGTGAGGATCGCCCCCCTTGGAGACCCCATAGAGATCGAGCTGAGGGGATACCGTCTGACCGTAAGGAAGACGGAATCATCCATAGTGGAACTGGAGTGAGAGAATGATCACAGCCGCATTGATAGGAAACCCCAACAGCGGAAAGACCACAACTTTCAACAAGCTCACCGGTAGCATACAGCATGTCGGTAACTGGCCCGGAGTGACCGTGGACAGGAAACAGGGATACATCAGGGGCTCCTCGACAAAGGACAAGATCCTTGTCGTGGACCTCCCCGGTATCTACTCCCTTTCACCGTACTCCCCGGAGGAGATCGTGTCGAGGGACTTCCTCATAGGCACGAAAGATGAGAAACCGGACGTGGCCATCAACATATTGGACGCCTCCAATATCGAGAGGGGGATGTATCTCCTCACGCAAGTCGCGGACCTCGGGATCCCCATGGTCGTCGTCCTCAACATGATGGACGTGGCCGAGAAGAACGGCATGAGGATCGATTCCTCGAAACTCTCCAAGGCCCTCGGATGCGAGGTCGTGGAGACCGTAGGGGTCAAAAGCAAAGGAGTGACGGAGATCGCACAGGCCGTACAGCGCGCCTACGATTCCAAGACATCCGCCCACATAACCTATTCCCCGGAAATAGAGGAAACCGTCGTCAAGGTGTCCGAATCACTGAAGGACGCCGTAAGGGACGATGTCCTCAGATGGGCGGCGGTCAAGATGATCGAACACGACGACATGGTCATCACCGACCTCGACAAAAAAGACGTCGACAAGGCCATGGGGGTCGTGAAGGACTTCGAGGAAAAGGTCGGCAACGACGGAACGCAGGAGATGTCCGTAGCGAGGTACGCCGTATCGGAGAAGATATGGAAGGACTGCCTCACCACCGGCAAAAAGAAAGGTGACGGTGTCCTTTCGTTCTCCGACAAGGTCGACAACGTCCTGCTGAACAGGGTCCTCGCCATCCCCATATTCATAGTGATAATGTACCTCGTGTACTACGTCTCCATAGAGACCCTAGGTACCATGGGTTCGGACTACATCAACGACGAACTGGTCCCCTGGATCCAGGACTCCATCTCGGAATGGTTCGAGACGTACGAGGTCGACAGCATCCTCGAAGGCCTCGTTGTCAGCGGTATCGTCGGCGGAGTGGGCGCCGTCATAGGTTTCCTCCCCCAGATCATAGTGTTGTTCCTCTGCCTCGCCCTCCTCGAGGAATGTGGATACATGGCAAGGGTCGCATACCTCCTCGACCGTGTGTTCTACCGTTTCGGACTGTCCGGAAAAACCGTCATCCCCGCTGTGATCGGTGTGGGTTGCGGAGTGCCGGCGATCATGGGTACCCGTACCATCGAAGACGAACAGAACAGACGCATCTGCGCCATGACCACCACGTTCATGCCCTGCAGTGCCAAGCTCCCCATCCTCACGATCATCATCTCCGCGTTCTTCCACGGGTCTGCGGCGGTGACCCTCGGCCTCTATCTGCTCGGTATCTGCATGATCCTCATTTCCGGTCTCATCCTCAAAAAGTTCAGTGGATTCTCCGGAAGGCCCGCCCCGTTCGTGATGGAGCTCCCCGTGTACCACGCACCCACCGTGAGGAACATCGTCACCGGCGTGACCGAGAAGTCCTGGTCCTTCGTCAAGAAGGCGGGAACGATCATCCTCCTCTCGGCGGTCATCATCTGGTTCCTCTCTTCGTTCGACTGGCACATGAACTATCTCGGAGACGGTGCGACCTGCGACTCCATCCTGAAGGACATCGGACAGGCGATCACGTTCATCTTCGTGCCCGCAGGTTTCGGAAACCACTGGGAGTTCTCAGTGGCCTCGATCACCGGCCTGATGGCGAAGGAGAACCTGCTGTCCACCGTTGCTGTGCTTATCCCCGATGCGGTCGAGGATGCGGAAGGGTTCATCACCCCGGAGTCTCTCGCGGCGTTCTGCACGGCAGGCGAGGGGATGGCGTTCCTCCTGTTCAACCTGCTCTGTGCACCCTGCTTCGCGGCGATCGGTGCCATGCGCAGGGAGCTCGGCACCTGGAAGGACACCGGAAAAGCAGTACTGTACCAGTGCCTCCTCGCCTACTGTGTCGCCTGCGTGTACTACCAGTTCTGGCTACTGTACACGTCCGGGTTCCAGCCCAGTCTGCTGATTGCAATCGCGATGATAGCGGTGATCGGATACCTTGCGTTCGCCAGAGATCCCATCGGAGCCATCAAGAAAAAATCTGCAGGAGGAGCCTGAAATGAACGGCCCCACCTTGCTGGTACTGGCGGTCGTGGCACTGATAATCCTGGGGGCCGCATATGGCACTTACAGGACGGTAAAGAACCATGAATGCAGTGGATGTCGTAATTGCAAATGCTGCAACAATCCCGTGAACTGCACCTTGAGAGAAAAATGAAACACATTATGGTGGGGGAATCTCCCCCTACCGTATTCTTTAACCCTTGTACAAACAAGACATTCTTTTTAGGAATGCCAAATATAATATTATGATTTTTAGGAAGTATTAAAAATAAAGACAAGATAGACCACCCGATACAAAATGAACACCGCAACATTACTTGTGGCAATCGCTTTAGTCGTTCTTCTTATCGGTGCAGTCATAGGGTCCCATAGAACCTTCCGTAGTGAAAGCTGCTGCAACGATGAAAAGAACTGCTCTAAAGGAAAAGATGTGCATTGTTCCATTAGGAAGAATTAATAATTTGAAGATAATTTTTATCAAATTTTTGTAAAAACATATCTAAACCGTTTGAAAATGGTTTGGGAAAGGGTTTGGTTGGACGTTGCGTCTACCTGAGGAGGCTCCTGAGGAGGAACACGAGGACCATGGTCACGGCCGCCACGACGACGGTCCTGACGACGGACAGGGACCCGTCCGCAGGCACGTCGTCCAGAACGGCACGGAACACCATGTCGCCGGTCACGGCGGTCTCAGGGGTGAGACCGTCCCATCCTGCGAACACCTTGCCCTCGGGTACGGCGGGCGCATGTACGGGAGCGGTCACGGTGGTCCCGTATTCAAGGGAAACGGTCTCGAAGACCTCGTCCCCGACCATGAAGGTCACGGTGTAGACGTTCACGGTGTACTCCACGGAGATCGTCACGTCGTGGTCGGGCATGGTGAACACGCCGTCGTCGAGGACGATGTCGAGCACCGCGGTGTGGCCCTCCCTTCCGTCGACGGTGACGGAGAGGACCGTACCTGCGACCACGTCGCTGCCGCTCATGACGGGGACGCCAGCATCGCCGACGGCGATGCCTTCGGCGAACACGAGCCGGTATGCGGCGGGGGACATTGCGAAGTACGTCTCCTGCACGCAGTCGGCGGAGGCGTCCCACACCCTGACGGCGTAGTCGCCGTACTCCAGACCCTCGAGGAGGACGTCCTGTACGTAGGAACCGTCGGTGACGGGGGCGAACGCCTCGACCACCTTGGAAGGGCCGGACCATACGCCGATGTGCACCGTGTCCGTATAGGCGGTACCGGCGACGGTCAGGACCTTTGCGGCCTTGTCGTAGGATATCCCGCCGAGGGATACGGTGTCGAGGTACCCGACGTAGAGCTCCACGTCGCACATGGGCATGGTGAAGGTCCCGTCGACGATGTCGGCTCCGCCGATCACGGCGTGCTTTCCGACGACGGCCCCGGCGGAGACGGTGAACACCGTACCGCCCTCGACGAGGTCGCCGGAGACGACCTCTGTGCCGTCGGAGAACACGGAGACCCCATCGGGGAAGACAAGCCTGTACAGGGGTTCGGATAGCACGAAGGCCTTCTGGGCGGTGACGGTCACCTGGCCGTCCCATGCCCTGACTGTGTAGTCCCCCGCGGCCATGCCATCAAGATCGACGACGACGGAGAACGAACCGTCGGAGGACACCGTGTAGAACTCGTGGACCTTGGCGCCGGAGGCATCGAAGGCCCCGAGGTGCAGGGTACCGTCCGCGGCGAGACCGGAGACGGACAGGGTCCTTGCGGCCCTGTCGAAGTCCGCGCACACGATGTCGGTGAGGTCGACGGAGTTCACGTTCTCCGCGGAGGCGTCCCACACCTTCACGGTGTATGCGGCGGGACCGAGCCCCGACACGTCTACCGTCTGGGTAAACCTGCCGTCTGTGACGGGGGCGAACGCCTCCACGGCCTTGGAGCCTTCGGAGAAGACGCCTATATGGACTATGTCCTCCGAACACACCCCGGACACGGTGAAGACCTTGGCGTCGCCGTCGAAGGATACGTTGGAGATGCAGACGCCCTGCTGGTCGTCCGCGTCGCTGGCGGACACGGCGAGCGCCGCACAGACCACGACGGCCATGACCGCCGCCAGGACGACTGCTGTTCTCGAGGATTTCATCCAGGACACCTCATGCGGATGCGGTCAGTACGGTCTCGCCGTAGAACACCGTAGGTGCGTCCGAGGGGACCTCTCCTACGACACCGACCATGACGTCTACGAGCCCAAGGGTGGAGACGCCCATGTCGGAAAGGGCGAGGGCTCCGTCCGCCGCAACGGCGGCGGGCACGTACATGGAGATGAACTTGCCGTCGCTGTAATGTGCGATGACGTAGAACAGGGGGTTCTCGAGGTCCGCGGTAGCATCGGCGGCCCTGACGGCGGTTGCGGAGATCACGCCTGCATTAAGAGTCCCCACGACCTCGTAATTAATACTAGATACAGACTCTACAGGAGCCTCATACCTTACAAGTAGATCATAACATTCTGCATATCCTGAATCTACAGCAAAAGTGATTCCAACAACAGGATGGTCATTTACACTAAACAACTCAGCGATATCGGCGAACGTCATACCTGCAGTTAAATTAATATGAGGGGACTCACACTGTATGAACCCCACCGAATAAGGTTGCAAAGGAGCTGCAAAATATTCATAGGGGTTATCGAAATCCTTGGGCACAGGAATCTCCTGATTAAGATCAGTAATTACAATGGCGTTCTCCAGGATGAATACTCCATTATCTACATCAATAAACGTCATACCTTCTTCTTCAAGTTGCCAATCCCCTGGAGATATACTTTTAGACATGCCTGCATCGGAATCGAATGATACCATGGGGGATATAGTAGCTACCAAAAGTAACATCGCTGCAAGGGAGGGCCCTAATATAGTCTTGAACTTCATTTACATCAGATCCATGAATAGAGAACGTAGTCGAGCACGAAAGCACCGGCAACCATGTTGTAGCCATCCGCGGGAACCCCCGTGATGGTACTGTAATAGCCCATGCTGAAGCTGCTGTAGGTGTTAGGTGCTATGTACTGGTTCCAATAGATATAGTTGGATCCGGAGGAGACGGTCCCAAGTCCGAAGAGGGATACAATCCAACCGTAATAGGTAGCATAGCTCTCCTCTCCAACGATGTTGGCCACACCTACCGCGTCCTTTAACGCGGCATATGCATTGGACCCGTAGCCATAGATGGTAACACCATTGACAAGCATATTTGCAGTTAATGTAATCGGTACATAACGTGTTCCTTGTTTTATAATAACAGAGGTACCTTCTGCAATGTCGGGAGTAGTATCTGATGATACCTTAATATTGAAGCTGTAACGGTAATCCGTAGTTTCTGCAGGAGTTATCAGATTTGCAGAAGTGCTTGCATGGTCTTCAACCTCGCTGAGAACGATGTCACCGTAGTAAAGGGCGACGTTGGCGGATGAGCAGAACGCATCGGCGAAGGGGCTGATGTATCCGAGGGTACAGGTCGCGACCTTCCACTCGTTTCCTTTGTAATATGCGACGTTCCATACGGCGGAATCGCCATTGGCGACGTCTCCGACCGCGGTGACCTTTCCGTAATCAGGGTTGAGGTCATCGTAGGTTCCGTAGGAGTTGGTGTACTGCTTGACATAGTCGCCGTCGCCGACCACGTTCAGGCCGGTGACGGACATGAGCGCCTGGTAGGCGTTGTATCCCGTCCCGCTGTAGACGGCCCAGGAATGACCGTCGTAGACGGAGATGTTAACGTTTCCCCCCGCGACAGATGCCTGTGCGTCGTCGGAGGTGCTGATAACAGCACCTGCGACGGCGACTATCATGATCGCGACGAGGATTGTCATGATTTTCTTCATGGTATTCACCTGTTGTTCGACCGGGTTCCGATCCTTGCATCGTTCCCGACACAGCGGTCCGACATCAGACCGCCGGTGGATAATTATTCCAATTGTGGATATTTAATGGTTATCAGGCGATATGAAGACTTAAGTAACTAACATGGATTGATTTGGAATCCGTTATCCATGAAACCGGACCGAAGGGGACAGATATGGCCGATACGTCCTCCAAACCAAGGCTACGACGCCTATCGCGGATACCGCCGTCCCCGGACCAGTGGCAACACACGAGCTATGTTCCCACTGCCACGGATGCAGACGGATTCAGAACAGGGTCGCCGAGACCTTCCTGTTCCGATGTGCACGAATACGACATCCCGGGAAAGGGACGAAGTCTGCCCCCTACTGCTGTTCGGGGACATGGAGTCGAATGAATACGGACATAGACCGATATGTCCGAACGGCAGCCCACAGGTGACTGTGGGGCACCATGACGTACCGAAAAGCCACCATTGCCCCTACCTTTAATCCGAAATGGCATCAAATGCCGGTCCTGACAGGCATAACGGAACCCAGCACCACATGGGGCACACCGCCCTCATCACGAACCTCGCAGTCCACCCCGTAGACATCCCTCACCATTCTCCCGGTGACCACTTCCCGCGGAGCACCATATGAATACACCCTGCCCGGTTCGCACATGACGACGATTCTGTCGGCATACTTCGCAGCGATATTGAGGTCGTGACTGATCATGACGACCATCATCCCCTTCTCCCTCGCCACTCCGCGAAGCATCTCAGTGACGTACACTTGATGCTTTACATCAAGGTTGGATGTGGGTTCATCTAGAATCAGAATTTCCGTCTCCATGGCAAGACCGCGTGCGATGGACACCTTCTGATGCTGACCCGACGAGAGACCGTTGTAGTTCCTCAATGCAAGGTCTTCAATTTCCAACAACCTCATAAGACCGTACACCTTGTCGACATCTTCCTCGGTGTTCCTCCACCCCTGAAGATTATGTCTACCTATCATGATGGCATCCAAAACGGGAATCGAGAACATGTCTGAACCTGTCGAAGGCACATAACCCACCTTTTTGGCAAGCTCCCTGCGTTTCATCTCCGACACATCCTTTCCGTCTATCCTCACCTTCCCGTTCTTCACGTCAAGCAGGCGAACCATGCATTTCACAAGCGTTGACTTCCCCACACCGTTAGGCCCTATGATACATACGAGCTGCGGACCCTCCAACGACAGATTGATGTCGTGGAGTACACGGACATCCCTGGAATAGTCATAAGACAGACCCTCGATGTCGATCCTCATCCCCACACCTCCGTCTTCCTACGGAGGATCAACCAAAGGAACAACGGACCTCCCAGGAACGCAGTAAGGACACCGACAGGCAGTACTGAAGGAGCGAGCAACACCTTTCCGGCGATGTTCGCTGCCAGAAGCACTGCAGCCCCCATGAACGCCGACACGGGAACCAAATAACGGTTGTCCGCACCGATTACTATACGGCACACATGGGGTGCCACAAGCCCTATGAACCCTATCAGACCCGTGAAACTGACGATCGTGGCAGCTACTAAAGCAACGATGACTAACACGGCCGCACGGAGCCTGTCCACATCGAGACCCAAAGCCTTCGCACCGTCTTCGCCAGTGGCAAGGACGTTCAGTTTACGGGACATCAGTTGCATGGTTACCAGTCCTACCACCGATGCAGAGAGTATCAATGGGATGCTGTGCCACTTGATGCCCCCTATGGACCCTACCTGCCATTCGAGGATCGCCGCCAAGGAATTGGGGTCCCCCCATAGCTTTATGATGGTCGACGAGGCATTGAAGATATACATTATCGCGACACCGGCCATTATCATCGTGGTAGGGGAGGCGTTCCTGATCTTGGACATCAGAAGAATTACGAAAGTAGGTACAAGGCTGAAAACGAAGGCGTTGGCGATTATGGCGTATTCGCTTGTAGCTATGGAGGCCCCTGCGACTATAGCCAAGGTGGCACCGAAACCCGCCCCGGACGATACCCCCGTGGTGTAAGGGTCCGCCAACGGGTTCTTCAGGATGCTCTGCATGGCGACACCGCACACTGCAAGCCCCATCCCTGCGATAACGCCTACGATCGCCGTAGGAAGACGGAGTTCGCACACGACATAATCCTTCAGTTTGGAAGCGGTGTCCTCCCCGATATCGCCTGTGATGTGGTTCCATACGACCGTGAAACATTCCCAGAAATCGATGGAATAATCTCCGATGGTCAAGGTGTAGAACGCCAACAGGAAGGTCGCCACCGCACATACCGAAAGAAACACCCACCGACGTAGGATGTAGTGTCTGTATTTACCGAGGGTCTCCCTACGTCCTTCATCGGCGGACGCGGGCCCTTCCAACCATTCGTTGATGGCCCCACGGACCACCACCCCTATCAACGGGTCGTCTTTTATCATCTCTCCGTTCACCACGATAACGTCCTCCTCAGGACCACATACGGTTTCCCTTCCACCTCTATGATGTCCGAATCCACGGAATACACTTCGCGGATGGTATCCCTGTTAATGACCTCCGAAGGTTTTCCGACCGCATACAGTACACCGGGTTCCTTCAGAACGATTATGCGGTCGGCATAACGTGCTGCCAGGTTGATGTCATGGCTGATCATCAGGATCAGAGAACCGGTGGCATGTGCCAGTTTCTGGAAAAACTCCGCAAGGAACACCTGATGTTTGATGTCCAGGTTGGCTGTAGGTTCATCCAACATCATGATCGGGGTCTGTCTTACCAGACCGCGGCATATGGCTACCTTCTGCATCTGACCGGCGGACAGTTCGTCACAGGTGCAGAGCGCGAGGTCCCTCATATTCATCACACGCAGGGCCCTGAAAGCGGATTCGAGATCCTCGTCGCTGTACGATATCCTGTTCCTAGACTCCCTCCCTATGAGTATCGAATCCAGAACCGACATCGGGAACGCCGTGGAAGAGACCACAGGTACGAAGGTCATCATCCCGGAACGTTCACGTATACTGCAACTGTGAACATCCCTACCGTCTACCATGACTTTGCCCGAAGTAGGTGTAAGAAGTCCGTCGATACATTTCACCAGGGTGGATTTGCCTACTCCGTTCGGTCCGATGATACAGTACAGTCCGGTCCCCTCCAATGTGAAGGAAATGTCCTCAAGTACCTTCCGACCGTCCGAATACCCGAACGAAAGACCCTTTACCTCTATCCTAGACATCCTCACCACCCCGATCTCCTTTCACGGATGATCAGATACAGGAACATCGGCCCTCCGATGAACGCGGTCACCACTCCTACAGCCAAGGTGTTGGGGGCTATGACGATACGACCTATGACGTCCGCCAGGAGAAGGAACGCCCCTCCGAACATCGCCGATGCCGGGATCAGCAGACGGTTGTCGGAACCTACGAACATACGGGCCACATGGGGACATACCAAGCCTATGAACCCTATTAGACCGGTGAAACACACGATGGCCGCCGCTACCAGGGCGGTGACCGTGAGACAGAACAAACGGCAACGGTCGGCATTGACGCCCATCGATTTGGCGGCCTCATCGCCCATGGACAACATGTTCAGTCTGCGTGCGGTGAGCTGTATCAGGACGATACCGATGACCGAGAACAACGCCATGACCGCCACGTCCTCCCATTTCAGTCCCGTCAACGACCCCACCGACCAATTATAGACGTTGGAAAGGGATTCCGATTCCGCCCAGAGTTTCAGAACGGTATTGCATGCATTGAAGAGATACATCACGGCGATACCGGCCATGATGATAGTGGTGGTGGACGAGTTCTTGAGACGGGATACGGCCAATATGGCCGCCATGGGGATCAATGCGAACACGAACGCGTTCACCACGATTGCATACGAACCCCCGATGAACGATACACCGGCACAGATGGCCAAGGTGGCACCCAGGGACGCTCCCGACGACACGCCGGTGGTGTAAGTGTCGGCAAGGGGATTCTTCAACATGCTCTGCATGGCCACACCGCAGACCGCCAACGACGCCCCCGCTATGAAACCCCCTAAAACCCTGGGAAAACGGATGTTCCAGACAACGTAGTCGTCCACCTTCTCATGGATATTGCCTATGATGTGTTCCCATATCCTTGCATAAGTATCGAACAGGGATATGTGGTACTCCCCGATGGACATTGCATAACCGGACACCAAGAACGCCAATACGAGACAGAACAGGATGAAGACATATTTCCTGAAAACATAGTCACGGTACTCGTCACGGTCGGTACGACGGTCCTCCTCGGAAACTTCGTCCGAAAGCCAACGCTCTACTGCGGAACCGACGATATCCTCATCCACCTCTTCAGACCCCCTTGGAGATGGGGTCCCCGATCATCACATGGGGACGACCGCGGTGGGAGACGATCTCACAATCCACACCGTAGACCTCCTCTATCGCCTCGGACGTGATGACCTCCCCCGGGGTTCCGAAGGAACGTATGACCCCGGGAGACGACATCATGATGACCTTATCGGCAAAACGGGATGCTATGTTGAGGTCGTGGCTTATCATCACCACAGACATCCGTTCTGATGTACAGATATCACGTAGAAGCTGGGTGACCTCCACCTGATGGCGAATGTCCAGATTCGACGTGGGTTCGTCGAGGAACAGTATACGGGGTGTCTGGCAGAGGCCTCTTGCGATGGCCACCTTCTGCAACTGTCCTGCAGACAGCTCCGAGGTCAACCTCATGGAAAGTTCCGAAAGTCCCAGCATATTGAGCACCCTCCTGGCGATCGCCACATCCTTCCTGGAGTTCTGACCGAGTTTCTGATACGGATGCCTTCCCATGAGGACCGTGTCCATGACGGTCATGGAGAACCCTCCAACAGAGGACGGAGGCACATACGACATCGCCTTCGCCAGATCGTCGGAACGGATATCCCCTATGTCCTCACCGCCTATACGGACCGTACCTGAGGAAGGACCGAGGATGTTGACCAGACATTTCACCAGGGTGGACTTCCCTACACCGTTCGGACCCACGATGCATACGAGCCCGGGATCGGAGATACTGACGGAGATGTCATGGAGGACCTTGGAATCTCCGTACCCGAAGGTCACGGAATCCGCTTTGAGTTCCGTTCACCACACCTCCTTCTTCTGTCTGAGTATAAGCCACAGGAACAAAGGGCCTCCTAGGAAGGAGGTTACCACTCCCACCTGCAGCACGGAAGGGGCTATTATGGTACGCCCTACCAGGTCGGACATCAGCAACAGTGCGGCACCGAAGGCCATGGAGGCAGGTACGAGGTAGCGATTGTCCGCCCCGATGAATATACGTACCACATGCGGTGCCACCAACCCAACGAAGCCGATTATACCTGTGAAACTGACCACCGATGCGGCCATCAGGGACACAGCTGCAAGACATACCACCCTCAGCTGCGAAGGGTTGAGTCCCAACGCCTTGGCCCCTTCGTCCCCTGCGGCGAGGATGTTGAGCTTGTTGGAGACGGCCATGACGAATACGGAACCGACCACCGTGACGGTCAGCATTATGGGAAGGTCCTTCCAGCCCAGACCGTTGAAGGAACCGACCTGCCACAGATACAAGGCGGCAAGGGCGTTGGGGTCGGCCCTGAGCTTGATCACCGTGGTCAAAGCGTTGAAGATGTACATTATGGCTATACCTGCCATGATCGTGCTGACCGGCGAGACCTTCCGGGCACGGGAGATGAGGATTATCGCGGCGGTGGGGACCAGAGAGAAAACGAACGCGTTCGCGACCAGGGCGTAATCCCCCATGAACAATCCCGAACCGTAGCATATGACGAGGGTCGCTCCGAAGGCCGCACCTGAGGATATCCCTGTGGTGTAAGGGTCCGCCAAGGGGTTCTTTAGGACGCTCTGCATGGCGGCACCGGCAACGGCAAGACCTGCTCCGGCCACGACGGCGAGGATTATACGGGGAAGACGCAGATTCCAGACCACATGGTCCTTCGTCCATTCCATACCCGGTTCGGGAACCACCCCTATGATGTGTTTCCATAGGACCTCGTACGATTCCCATACGCCTATGGGATAATCGCCCACGGTTATGGACACACCTACGAGAAAGAAAGTTATAACTATACAGGCAAGGATGAAAAACAACTTCAGAAGCACGTATCTTCCGTACTCCCTAGAGAAAACGGTATCCTCGCCGACATCCCAATTGGAATAAGGGTCGTCGGGCGTTTGGACGGTCAGACCTTTCTTTTTTCCGATCCTGTTCATCTTCACACCCGACAGTTAAAAAAGGGGGATCGCCCGAAGGCGATCCGTTCAAAGTGCGAAACCTCCGTGCTCGACGGCGTTCATGTCGAGGTTGCAGAAGTTGTCGAGATAGTCCTGCAGATAGACCATGGGATCCATGTCGGCGAACTCGTCGGGATAGAACCATTTGGCCATGCAGAGGACGGATATGGGGTAGGAAGGTCCGATGAATACCTCCAGGTTCACGATATGGAAGTTTCCGTCGGTGACGGCCTTGCATCCTGCGAACTGTCCTTTGAGGTTCTCAAGCTTCTCCTGGAGTTTGGCATCGTCCCACTTATAGGCGGTGCTTCCCTGGGAGAACACGATGAAGTCGGGGTTCTTGGCAAGGATGTATTCCATGGTGAGGTTGGTGTAGTACTCCTCGGTGCTGGTGATGTCGGACACGATGTTGTATCCTCCTGCAGCCACGGAGTTCTCGAACTGTCCGGAACCGGACTTCTTGGTGGAGAGGACCTTGTCGGCATCGAGGACGAGGACGGTGGGTTTCTCAGAGTCGGGGACTCCTGCGACATAGCTGTTCACCCTGTCGAGGATTCCGTTCGCCCATGTAATGTAGGCCTGTGCCTGCTGCTCTTTCTGGAGGAGGTAACCGAGGGTCACCATACCGGAAAGGACCTGTCCCTGCTCCCAGGTAGGGAGACGGATGACGTCGATGGGGGCGTCTCCGATATCGGTCTCGAGGGTCTTGGCGAACCACTGTGTGGTACCGCAGAGGTATGCGGAAGGCATGAGGTCGAGAACCTTCTCGACGCTGGGGGTGAACCTGCTTCCTATGCTGGGGAGGTTCATGAACTCGGGGAAGTAGTCGGGCCACTCGTAGGAGAAGTCGTCGATAGCTATGACCTGGTCGGATGCTCCGAGGGTACGGATGGCCTCAAGGGTCTTGTTGTAGGTGGCGATGACGGTGCCGGTGACAGGGTAGTGTACGGAGGCGATGTTTCCATCGACGTTGAAGTAGTAGACCTCCTGCTCGACCTTCCTGACCATGTCCATGACGAAGTCAAGGTCAGATGCATCGATCTTTCCATCGTTGTTGGCATCCGCATAGGGATAGTTCTCGACGGTACCCTTGTTGGAAATGACCCACTGGAGGGCGTGAACGTCGTTCATGCTGATGGTGTCGTCGAGGTCGACGTTACCGAGGATCGTAAGGAGGGTGTCCTTACCTGCGGGAGCCTCGACGGCGAAACGGTCGTTGTAAGCGGTGTATCCGGATCCGGTGTAGAACCATCCGCCCTGTGCCTTGACATCGAGAGTTGCTCCGGTGAACTCGTCGTAGTACTGCTGTACCGCATCCCATCCGGCCTCTTCGTCGAACACTTCAGGGTAGAAGAGGTGTGCGAGGTAGAGGAGGAACGCGTATCCGCCGAAGGAATTGTAGGAGAAGGTGGTTCCGAGGATCCGACCCGCATCGTAGGCGGAGGTCATGGTGTAGTACTTGACCGCACTCTCGAAACGTTCGTTGTACATTCCGGGGGTGTAGTAGGAGTCAGCACCGTCGACGGTGACCTTCTTGGTATCGGTTCCTTCCTGCTCGATGACGATGAAGTCGAAGTCCTTTCCGCAGTGCTCTATGAAGAACTCCTCGGTGACGTTGAGACGGAAGTTGCTTGCGTTCTTGGAGTCGGAGTCGTAGACATCGGCGATGAGACCGATGAGAGCTGCCGCACCGGTACCCTCGCACTCGACGATGATGTCGGAACGGGTGGCCTGGTTGGCGTACATGAGGGTGATGACGGCGGAGGCCTTCTTCTCGACCTTCTCCATGCCGGCCTTGATGGTATCGATGATTCCGTTGACGTAATCGGCGTACTTCTGTGCCTCGGCGGTCAGACCCATGAGTATTCCGAGGGTCACGACAGTGTTGACACAGGTGTCGCTTGAGGAGATGTCGACGAAGTAGGGCACGATCTTCTCGTTTCCTGCGACGGCAGACATAACGACGTCCTTCTTACCCTGGGTGGCGATGACGAAATCGCACTTGTTGTCGAGGATGAGTTCGGTGGTGATGTTGGTTCCCTTGAAGGTTCCGGTGACGTTGGAACAATCGTAGCGGAGGGAGTTGGAATCGGTGGTGGAGGTGCTTGCGAGGACGACCTTGTCCCAGATGTCGAGGATGTAGGTGAGCTCGGCGATCTGCCAGGAGGATACTCCGATCTTTTCGGGGGAGATGGGTGCGATGACCTTGACGGCGTCTCCGTAGATGTCGGTGTAGAAGACCTCCTGGGTGTTGCCTGCGATGATGTTCTCGACGATGGCGAGATCCTCGGCATCGATCTTTCCGTCCATGTTTGCATCGACGTAGGGGTTCTTCACGGAATCCCAGGAGAAACGACCGTCGATGATGTTCTGGATGAACTTGAGGTCGTACTTGTCGATGGTCATGTTGTTGTCTGCGTTACCGTAGATCTTCACGGTGGTGTAGTCGTTGACGGCCTGGCTCTTCTGGGGGGAGCTTCCGCTTCCGACGACGTAGAACTTCTCGGTGGGGGCCTTCTCGGGAGTGTGCATGACGTACTTGGAGTACCAGAGGTCGTATGCTTTCTCGGCAAGGTCGGAATCGATCTCGTCGTATACGTAGGAGAGGAGCTTGAGGGACACGAGGGGGTTGGAATATCCGTTCATAAGTCCGTTGCTGGCACATATGATGCGTCCGTTCTTGAAGGCCTCGGTCATTCCGAAGACCTCCTCGCACTTGGCGTAGAATATGTTGTAGATCTCGGACTCGGCCATGTCGTTGGATGTTCCCATGGAGGATCCGACGAGCACGATGTAGTCGGGCTGGTTGGTGATGAACCACTCGGAGGTCACATAGGTTCCGTATGCCTCGACCTCCTTGTCCGCCCTGACCCAGTTGACGTTGGGTACGGAGTTGAACAGCTTGGCGAGGTTGTGGGTGTTCTTGGTGAGATCGGAGTTGTAACCGAGGACACGGATCTTGTCGGTGGTGGCGGTTCCGTAGAGCATGACGAGGGCCACGGAAGGCTGTTTGTCGGTGGGAACGGGGGTCATGCTCTTGATAATGCTCTCGACGACGTCGTCCGCCATGTCGACGTACTCGGAGACCCTCTCGGTGACATCGAAGAGGAACGAGTAGGTGACCATGCACTTCATCAGGCTCTCGTGGTTGATGCAGAGGACGTTGAGGTCCGCTCCGGTCTTCTTCACGAGCTCTTTGATCTGAGGTGCGGTGGTGTCGGTCTGGGTATAGCAGATAACGGTCTTCACACCGGACTCCAGGACGGTCTCGGGGCTTACGTTGTAACCGGTTCCCCAGCTGACCTTGTCGGTGTATCCGGGGTTGGCGATGTCGTTGAGACTGGTATAACCGCAGTGGGTGACACGGTCCCACAGTCCCAGTGCGATGGAGATCTGGGCCTGTTGGTAGTAGGTGGTACCGATGGTGGAATCGGCGGGGATGGGATAGTTGACGGCCACGGCCTCGTCCCATCTGTCGAGATAGTATACCTTGGTGGGCTTCTTGGCGATGATGTCCTCCAGAATGGCCACGTCCTTGGAATCGATGACACCGTCGACGTTGGCGTCCGCGAAGGGCAGGTTCTCGGAGTCCCAGGCGACCTTCTTGGAAGCGAGGATCTTGACGATCCTGAGGTCGGCCACATCGATGACATCGTCGTTGTTGGCGTTTCCGTAGACGACGAGACGTACATCGGAAACGGGTTTGTAATCGAACTCGGAGGTATCGGAGATGGCGATCACGAACCTGGAGAAGTGTCCGGTGACGAAGGTCACTTTTCCACTCTTGTAGGATGCGTCGAGCTTCTCGAGGTTGTCGTTCTGTCCCACGGAGTAGACTGCGAGCCTGTCGACCGCGACTCCGGAGGGGAGGGTGTATGCGGTGGTGACGGTTGCGTTACCCTTTCCGAAAGAGGTGTTCTTACCGAAAGATATATCGAAAAGTGCCACGGGGTTTCCCACGGCGTCGACAATCTTCTGGGAAAGGGAGGATGTGTCCTTTTTGACCATGGTGACGGCGGATGCGTCCTTGAGGGATGCGATCGCCTTGCTGTCAAGGACGACGGTGTTGCTGCCGTCCCTGTAGGTCAGTGTCAGTTTGTCGTCTTTGCCTGCGGCAGCGACGAGGTCATCGAGTTCGGCCTGGGTCAGGGACTCGCCGAATTTCTTCTCGGTGACCACATCGGTGCCTTTGTCGCTGTCGCCCATCATGACGAGGGCCACGGCCGCGATAGCGATCACTACCACGACTGCTACGACAGCGATCAACATTTTCTTGTTAAGGACCATGTTAAATCACTTAGATGATTATTCCAACTGTATCTATTTAACAATAATCCTATTTGTAAAGAATAAAATCCAGTTTGGATTTATAAATATTGATTATTCGGTCAACTCAATGTATAAATCTGATTATATTACAGCATAACCTCGAATTGGTACTGTAATATTTTTGCATGGATCATTCTATGGCACCGTCAATCTTTATCATCTGCGTGTTCTGACGTCTTCTGAGACCTTCGACGATCACCAGGGCTTCCTGGTTGCCTGCCGCGGCCGCCTTGCCGAGGTATCTGAACCCTTCGTTTGCGTCCTGTGCGGTCCCGCATCCCTCCATGAGCATCCTGCCGACCTGATACAGAGCATCGGCATCGCCGGACTCCGCGAGATCATGGAACAGGGAGAACGCCTTCTCCGCGTTCCTCTCCACACCCTGCCCTTCGAGGAACATGGTCGCAAGGTTGAACTTCGCCACAGGCAGGGCCTGTGCACAGTACCCGTACCAGCGGGCGGCCTCCTCCTTGCCTCCCTCGATCTTCCCTTCGTAGGCGAGGGTGGCCATCCTGAACTGTGCCTCCGCCACCCCGGCGGTCGCGGCCTGTGAGTACATACGTCTGGAGAGGGCCTCGTCCTTGGGGATGCCTATCCCCTCCTCGTACATGCAGGCAAGCTTGAACATCGCGGGTGCGTCCCCGACGGACATCGCCTTCGTATACCACTTCGACGCCTCGACAGGGTCCACGTCAGTGGCGATACCGTAGTAGTGCATGTCCCCGAAATAGCTGTACGCGGGAGGGAAACCGGCCTCGCAGCAGGCTTTCAGATATGAGAAGGTCTGCTCAGGTTCACGCCCCTCGCCGGAATACAGTTCGGCGAGCCTGTACATCGCAGGGACGTTGCCTGCCTCGGCGGCCGACCTGTACAGCCTTTCCGCCTCGTCCTTGTCCCGGGCGATCCCGCGTCCGGAGAGGGTCAGTTCGGCGAGCCCGAAGGTCCCCTGGGAAAAACCGGCCTCCGACACCCTGCGGAAAGAGTCGACGGCGTTACGGAGGTCATCCTCCGAAGGGTTTCCGGAAATACGCCTTGCGGCGTCCATGCAAAGTGATTCGGCTTCCTTTATGTCCAATAGGATCCCTCATGAAAACATCACCCTCGATTGCATCTTCGTTGATAACCTTAACTTGGACGGGCGGGCGTCCGCATGACCGGACCCATGTCGACGGAACGGGACAGATAATGCACATAGATATACAATCCAATTGTAAAAATGAACCATATTTAAATACTAGAACAAGAATCATTTGAACAGTTGAACAAGTGTACAACTGTAAATGTGAGATATATGAACGAAATCGATTGTGTTAGACCGGTGGACGATGGGACATCCATGCCCATGACCCCTGACGACGATACCGTGATCGATCTCGCAGATTTCTTCAAGGTGTTCAGCGACAGTACCCGTCTGCGCATCCTCTGGTCCCTCAGGGACGGGGAGAAGTGCGTGATGGACATCAGCGACGGACTGGACCTGAGTATTTCGGCGGTCTCCCATCAGCTCAAGACGCTGAAGGACGCCGACCTTGTGAGAAGCAGGAGGGAAGGAAAACAGATCCACTACTCGTTATGCGACGAGCACGTGGAGATCCTTCTCAGCACCGCATTCACCCACATTATGGAGGATAAATAATGCGCCACGTATATGGGATCGAGATCGACTGCGCCAACTGCGCTAGGAGCGTGGAAGAGTCGATCGCCGCCCTCAAAGAAGTCAAAAGCGTGACCATCTCCTTCGTCGATAAGAAAATGTTCCTCGAGGTCGTGGACGAATCCCGCTTCGAAGAGATCGAGGAACTTGTAAGACGCACCGCACATGACGCCGAGGAGGAGTTCATGATGTGGCCTTACGACGATGAAGAGGCCGCCAAACCCGAAGAGAAGAAAGACTACATGATCCCCCGTATCCTCATCGGAATCGTGTTCGTCGCCATCGGACTCCTCATGGAGTACGACGTCGTCGAAGTGGACATCGATTCCAACATCCTCAGGGTCGTCTACCTTATCGGACTCCTGATAGTAGGATACAACGTTCTCATCAACGCCTTCAAGAACCTCTACAAAGCCAGGTTCTTAGACGAGAATTTCCTAATGACCGTAGCGACCCTAGGTGCCCTCATTATCGGCGAGTGGACCGAGTCCGTCGCCGTCATGGTATTCTACCAGATCGGAGAGGCGTTCCA
>JAKSHW010000160.1 GCA_024399195.1 archaeon
ACCATCTGGAGGATGTCCATGTCGGTGTCCATCTTGGGTCCGCCTGCGATGACGACGGGGGCGAGGGCTCCGCGGACGACCTCTTTGAACGAGTCGATGTCCCCGGTGTAGGAACATTTCACAACGTCTGCACCGATCTCGGCGGATGCACGTGCGACATGTGCGATCTTCTGGGGATCGAAGGATTTGACATCGTGTCCACGGGGGTAGGCCATGACTATGAAGGGCATTCCCCATTCGTTGCATTTCCTGGCTACCTCTCCTGCGGACTTGAGCATCTCGGGCTCGTATTCGTCACCGTAGTTGATCTGTACGGATACCGCGTCCGCTCCGTATTTGATCGCTTCCTCGACGGTGGTGATGTCCACTTTGTGGTTTCCGTTGGCACCGACATCGGTGGAGGCGGAAAGATGCATGATGAGTCCGACGTCGCGTCCGCATCCACGGTGGGAGTATCTGATCACACCTTTGTGCATGAAAACACCGGTCGCTCCGCCGTTGGTGACCGCATCGACGGTCGCTTTGAGGTCGATCAGCCCTTCGACGGGTCCGATGGATATTCCATGGTCCATGGGGACCAATACGAAGCGTCCGGTCTTTCTGTCCATTATCCTTTCGAGACGAATTCCTTTGCCGTCCATGATATGCCTTCTAAATGCATTGTGCTATGTTGGTTGGGTATTTATCATGAACCCAATCAATCTGTTCCAAGGCCGTGTAGTTTTATCTACTATATATACTCGTGCTAAGGATTAGCACGGTATGTCAATACATGTTAATGTCTATCGATATCCTATGACCCAACAGGACCGAAAGGTGTTCCCAGACACTTTCGAAAGAGGGTTCTGTACACGATTCATTTGTGTACGGAGCCGTTTGGAATAATCTTTTTTATAAGGTCTATATACGTGCTTTCGGGGATGCTTTTTGGATGAGACCATATTGTTGACGAATATGGCCGTCATGCTTTTGCTTGGCGGTATCTGCTCTATTATTTTCAAGAAATTGAAGATGCCGGCGGTCATCGGTTATCTGACCACAGGTATAATCCTGGCGAATTATTGGAGCGGGATCTCATCCGATACAGAATCGATAGTCAGTTTCCTGTCCGATCTGGGACTTGTCCTGATGATGTTCGGCATAGGTATGGAGCTGAACCTCAGCAAGCTGAAGAAAAACGGTGCGTTCTCGGCGATGGTCGTCATGATCCAGGTGCCGATAATGCTGTTAGGCGGTTGCCTGTTCGGATCGATGCTAGGCCTCGATGCGGTCCAATCCATCGTCTTCGGTGCGGTCATATCCGGTTCGTCCACGGCAGTTATCCTGGTCGTCCTGAACGAACAGAACAAGCTCAGCCACGCGGATATAGAGACGATCGTCCTCATCACCGTGATCGAGGATGTGGCACAGGTCCTGATCCTTTCCGCAGTGACCCCTCTGATGTACGGTAACGAATTGGACATAACCTCGATCGTCTCGATGTTCGTGGTCATCATCCTGTTCATGGTGGTGGCGATCTTCGTCGGTCTGATGTTCATCCCCAAGTTCCTCGATTGGATCAGTACCAAGATGACCGACGAGATCCTTCTGGTCATTGCACTCGGTCTCTGTTTCTGCATGTCGTGGCTTTCCGTCGTGGTCGGAATGTCGATGGCCATCGGGGCGTTTATGATGGGAGTGATCGTGTCCCAGTCGCGTGTATCGAAATCCATCGAACACGACATCCGTCCCATGAAGGACGTCTTCATGATGATGTTCTTCATCTCGATAGGGCTCGAGATCAAACCTGAGTACCTCATTAACAACATCGGTACGATAATCTGCATCTACCTGATCTACTTCGTGTTGAAGTTCGGTTCCGTGCTCGTCGCGTACTTCCTTGGAAACAAACCGATCAAGCTCTCGTTCCTCTCGTCCATAGGGCTCATCGCCATGGGCGAGTTCGCGTTCATCATCAGCAAGATGGCGTACGACCTGAAGGTCTTCGACAGTGCGTTCTACAGTTCCATCGTCGGTGCCGCATTGGTGTCGATCATCCTGCTGCCTATCGTCAACAAGCAGACGGACAGAATCATCGGTCTGTTCCAGAACCACACCCCCAAGGCGGTCATATCCGGATTCGCCACTTTGGAGGAAAGGAGGTCCAGCTTCTACACCAAGATGACCTTGGCGTCGAAGACCACCATCCGGAACGCCCGTACCAAACTGACCGCATCGTACTTCAACGCGGCCCTGATCATCATCGTCCAGCTGGTGTTCGCCGTATGGTCGCATATGTTAGCGGACTTCATCGATGCCCACACCTCTGCCGACATCACCAATTCCATGGCGATGCTGATGGTCCTCCTGTTGAACTTCATCGTCCTCGTACCTCTGCTGTACACCTTCATGAAGAACGTGAGGTTCCTGTTCAGGGTCATGTTGGATACCAACCGTAGGGCATCCAAGGCGGGACAGGCCATCCGCAACACCTATACCATGAGGTTCATGCGTTACGTCCTCAACATGAACAACTGGGTCGCCATCATTCTCCTGAACTTCGCCATCATGTTCGTAACCCCTAACGACGTGGATTTCGTCGGACACGTCATCGTTACGATGTTGGGTGTGGCCATCATGTGTCTGTTCGAGATAGTCAGATACTACAGGAGGAGCTGAGATGGTCCGTATACTGTTCGTGTGCCACGGGAACATCTGCCGCAGCCCTATGGCGGAGTTCGTGATGAAAGACATCGTAAGACGTCTCGGATACGAAGGTTTCGAGATAGAGTCCTGTGCCACAAGCACCGAGGAAATAGGTAACGACACCCACTACGGTACCCGTAACGTCTTGGAGAAACACGGTGTACCGTACAGACGCCGTTCCGCGAGGCAGATGACCTGTGCCGATTACGACAGGTTCGATTACATAGTGGCCATGGACGAGATGAACCTCCGCAACATGAGGCGTTTCGTGAACGGGGACCCTGAAAAGAAGGTCTCCCTCCTGATGGAACATGCAGGAGAGAGGAGAGGGGTCGTGGACCCCTGGTATTCCGGTGACTTCGACGTCACCTTCGAAGATGTTCTGAGAGGATGCTCGGGACTTCT
Source organism: archaeon (assembly GCA_024399195.1). Lineage (GTDB taxonomy): Archaea > Thermoplasmatota > Thermoplasmata > Methanomassiliicoccales > Methanomethylophilaceae > Methanomethylophilus. The sequence goes on from JAKSHW010000160.1 coordinate 3,091, forward strand.
CGACGAGATCCTCTCGGGAAGGTCACTCTGAGACCAGTCTGCTTCCCACCCCTTTGGTATACTTGACGGTCACATGGTCCTCTATCAGGTCCAAAAGCCTCTGCACATGGGATATGACGCCTATGCTCATACCCTCCGACATGCCTTTCAGCACCCTTATAGCCTGGTTTATGGCGGTCTCATCGAGGGATCCGAATCCTTCGTCGATGAACAGGGCTTCCACGGTCTTTCCCCTTGCGAGTCCCTGTATGGTGTTGGAAAGCGCCAATGCCAGTGACAGTGAGGTCATGAACGATTCTCCTCCCGAAAGTGAGTTGATCTCCCTGTCGATCTCCGAATCGTGGTCGTGTATACGGAAGTCCAACGCCTGCATCTTGCGTCTGTCGTCGTTCTCCAGTTTCCTTATGATCTCGTACCTTCCGCCGCTCATGGATTTCAGACGTTCGCTGGCGGTCACAGTGATGTCGTCGAGGTATTTTCCGAGGACGTACTGGTTGAAATTGATACGTGATGTCTTTCCGGAGGCGGCCTCGTAGAGTTCCCTGTAGATGCCTGCGGTCTCGATGGTCTCCTTGCATCTTTCCACGGCATCCTCAAAGTCCCTCAGATTGGAACCGTTGTCTCTGATACGGGCGTTCGTCTCGGCCAGGCCCTCTATCACGGATTCACTGTACGTCTTTGCCTTGTCGCGTTCTTCCTTGAGGGAGGTAAGGTCGC
>JAKSHW010000161.1 GCA_024399195.1 archaeon
TCCTCGCTGTCGGACCTCTTCAGCTCCATGATGACGTTGTATCCGGAACCGACCCTTCTCTCCATCCTGATGTCGTAGTATCCCTTTCCGGACTCGAAATCGGCGGTGATGCTGTACCTTCCGGACAATGTCAGCAGAAGACCTGCGATGAACGCCTGGTAGGAATGCTCGTCGTTGAGCACACGTGAACTGACGGTGCCTGCCACCAATTCATACAGGGATTCCTCCATCAGGGAGGTGTCGTTGGACACAAGTGCATCGCAGAAGTCCCGGAGATTGCTGGACATGTTTCCGCCGTCATGAAAAATATGGTCGCTGACCACATCTGCGAAGACGGAGAACAGCTCCCGATTGGGAATGGATAGTACATGCTTGGAACCACGGGGAACGACCTTCAGGTAACCGGAGATGGCCATCATGGAGTATATCAGTTCAGGATTGGCCGACAGTTCGTCGAAGGTAACAGAGGTCTTCACGGTTGCAACAACACCTTCGCCGGAACCGAGCTTCCTCAGATTTTCGATGACCTCGTCATCGGCCTGTGAGAGCAGGTCGCTGACGATGATGTTACCACTGGTGTTGACCCAGTAGGGGCTGGCCTTGAATCCCTCTGAAACATAGTTCAGGATGCTCCAGGGGTTGTAGATGTCGGCATTTCCGAAACGGTATCCGTCGTACCATTCCTTGGCCTCCTCGAACCTCTCGGGATGTCCGTAGTCGGTGCAGATCTGCCTGACCTCGTCATCGGTGAACCCGAACATCTCGTCGAATTTCTCACTGAGGATGTTGTTGACATACAGGTTGTTCAGACCGCTGAAGATGTTCTCCTTGGCGATCTGCATGATGCCTGTGACGATACCCATCTGGAGGGAACTGTTCCCCTTCAGGAGCGGGGACAGAACGCCCCTCATGAACGAGAGGATCTCACGGCGGAGTTCGGGATCCGTCACGCCGTTTATGACGCTGTCGTATTCGTCAAGAAGCACGATGACCTTGATCCCGTGATGCTTCTCCAGCAAGGAACATAGGTTGACGAGGGCGTTCTTCGAATCCGCAAGAGTCTTCTCACCATAGGAGAGTTTCTTGAACAGTTCCTTCCTGCCTTCACCCAGGTTGGGGGATTCGGAGAGATAGTCGAAGTGATCGAATAAACGCGATAGTTTGTCATTGTAGGTCTGCACGAAATCCTCGAAATCCGATATGCCGTCCACTCTGAGGTCGAACGAGATCACAGGAAAGGCATTCCTATAAGCATCGTATTCAGAATGATTCGAAATCTCCAGCCCGTCGAACCATGTGTTGCCCTTGTACTCGATGTTGAAAAAAGCATCAACCATACTGAGGTTCAGGGATTTTCCGAAACGACGGGGCCTTGAATACAGAAAGACTCCGCCCGGATTCTGATCGAGGATCTGTCCGATAAGCATGCTCTTGTCCACAAAGTACATGTTGTCCTTGCGGACCCTCGTGAAATCCTGGATGCCTATCGGAAGCGACTTCATGATTTTACCTAACGTTTTCTCTTGATATATAGGTACTTGACCGACATCCATTCTTCAATCATACGGTCATCACCGTTGAATCCGTTCGGAAAAACCCAATGTTCTCGACGGACCAACCATACTACTCGGAACGGTGTGTTGCAACGTACGGTATACCCGCGAGTATATGCGCGTTGTGACAGGTCATTTTCCATATTCCGACATAATCCACGTCTGAATGAAAACAGACCGTTTTCAGTCGGTCCGATTTTATCTATTTTTAACACGTCTGGCTCATTATGAAAAAGAGACCGTTTTCATACCCATTCAGGACCAGTATCGGAGTACGTTCGGACAGCCTCGGTCCGTATACTCCCGAGGCAAACGGACTGCAGAAGAGGGAGGTGTTCTGCCGATGAAGGTGGCGATCTACGCAAGGGTCTCCACCAGGAAGCAGGACGAGACCAACCAGCTCCCGAGGCTCAGGGAGACCGCAGCCAACAGGGGCTACGAAATCTACCGCGAGTACACCGACGAGGCAAGCGCCAAGGACGCCAACCGTCCCGGATGGAAGGACCTCATGGCCGACGCCTCCGAACACAAGTTCGATGCAATCCTCGTCACCAAGCTCGACAGGGTGATGAGGTCCCTCGTACAGCTCAACATCACCATGCAGGACCTCCAGACCTACGGGGTCAGACTCATCTGCCTCGACCAGGGCGAGATAGATCCGTCTAACCCCATGGGCAAGATGCAGATGCAGCTCATCGGTGCCATCGCCGAGTGGGAGAGGGAGATCATCGTCCAGAGGACCAAGGAGTGCATCGAGGCCAAGAGGGCCAAGGGTGTCCGCCTCGGCAGGAAGAGAAGGGATGACATCTCCATCGAGACCGTCGCCACCCTTCGTTCCATCGGCAAGTCATGGAACGACATCGCCGCCGAACTCCACGTCCCCAAGACCACCCTCCTCCGCAGGAAGGAGGAGGTCAACCTCTACCTACGCAGGTCCGCAAAGGGGGTGTCCGAATGAACCAGGTCCAAAAGGGAGGGGTGCCTCCGGTGATCGAATCATATTTAGACGGGGAGCAGGTCCAAATACGTCCGTTTCTGGAACAGGCCTTCTGGAAGGAGGACTGGCACCAGGCACTCACAAGATACTTCCAGCCTGGTATGCACCACTACTTCTGGGCCGAGTCCGGAATGGGGAAGACCTCGGTCACAGTCAGCCTGATGCAGACCCTCCTGAACACGGAGCTCACCCCCGGCAGGAAGTGGGCGTTCCTCACCAACCAGTTCTTCTCCTTCCAGGACGAGGAAGGCAATGCCAAGACCTCGTACCCCAAGGGAGTACACCACTACAACTCCGTAAAGTGGATGCTGACTAAGATCAGGGAGCTGAAGGGACAGGGTTTCGATGTCGCCGTCATCATCGACGACATGGAGAGGTTCTTCGTCGACAACGACCGTCATAACGGAAAGAAGAAGACGGATCCCCTAAGCGATGCTATCAGGAACCTCGTGAAGTACCGCAAGAAGCTCGGCATCATGGTGTGGACCGTCTCCGACCGGGACTACGGGGACTTCGAGGATTATTCGACGAGGCAGTGCGCATCGGACGTCATGTGGTGCACCGATTTCGATGTCCGCAACAAGCTGGCACATTCCGCGAAGGTCAGGTTCCCCATACGGGACTACTGGTACACCTGCTCCGTCGACGAGGGCAACCTGATCATCCCCCGTACAAGCTGGGCCTACGAACACCAGGAGAAGAAGAAAGGATTCTTCTACGACAGGGAGGGAGCCTCCGTCATAAAGATCGGAGACGGGTTCGACATAGCAGGAATGTTCGATACCTTCGACCAGACACCCACCGTGGAGATATGGGACAAGGTAACGAAGTACCTCGAGGCACCTGCGGAGAAACCTGCATCCAAGTCATCCCTCGACCGCGACACCGAGATCGCAGGGAAGCTCAAGAACATCGGCCTCACAGACGAGGCCATCGAGTGGGTGCTCTCGGTCCCGAAGACAACACTTCGCAGACATGTCGAGAAGTCCGGCGAGGTATGGGGAGTCTCCGACAGGCAGCCTTTCATGTTCAGGAAGGTCAAAGCCTCCGAAAGATTGCAGGTCCTCGCCGACTCGAAGGAAGAAACGTCGGAAACCCCTTCCTGAAAATTTGTCCACCACCGTTTCGGGGAGGGGAAGGAAGGAACCCGACCCCCCCCGTGTGTGATCTATATATATCTTGTACCCCCCGTTTTTTAGGGGTTTTTCGATGCTTCCACTTCCCTCTTCAACTTGATAATCTGA
>JAKSHW010000162.1 GCA_024399195.1 archaeon
ATCCTTTGTATTTCGATCGACATCATTGCGGAACATCAAAGGCAGTATCGTGTTTTCCACCCATTCCGAACATCTATCAAAGCCCAGGTCGTGGAAAACCGCCCCTATAACGGCTTCCAGATATACATCGTGGACTCCGCTGGGAAGTCTTGAATGCCCAGGTGCCTCATCGAAGAAATACTCACTATTGTACGCATAGTGATGCAGACCTTTCATTTCCGAGATCGCATGCAGACTTTCGTTCGACTCTATGAACGATTTGTATAGGGTTATGTCGCCTCTGGAAAAACCTTTCCGATAGAACTCAACCTCGACACGAATCGAAGGTCCTATATTACGCGCGTACGCGCGTGCGAGGACACCTAGGTAATACCTTGAAGTGCGGGAGAAGGTGAAACGACCGGCCCTGCGGCCCGGTCCTGTAGAAAAGAATGTGTACGGCCGCCCATTGTATCTTTTATGCAGAAAAACACAATCACGGCCGACGAGTGCAGTAAAGCGATCGGCAATATATCGATTCCTGTGGGCCTCATCGAAGCGGTGAGGACCTATCTGGACTTTTTCGGGATTTCAGACTTCCTGCACGGTCTGAAAAGCAAAGGCATAGACATGGAGGCCCTTACCGCCGCCCTGATAGTCTACAGTCTGTCGGACGACAACTCCATGGCCGCTTGCGCCAGATGGCTCAAGGACGAACGTGTGAGGAAGGCGTTGGGCCTGAAGCACCAGGTGATCCAGCGTACGTTGAATCGTACGCTCGAGATGCTCGGGAACAACAGGGAGGACATAATCCTGACGTTGTACAGGGGTCTGAACGCCAGATACCCCGATCTGAAGAAGGACGTCGATGCGGACGGATCCTCCATAGCCGCCCACAGCGAGGGCGGCCTGCGCAAGGCGGGGTACGCCAGGGACAACAATCCCGACGGGCTCCAGGCCGAGTTCATGCTGGGGATGTTCGAAGACAGCAGGATCCCGTTCTATATCCACGAATTCGCCGGGAACGTGAGCGACGAGGAGCAGTATGCGAGGTCGGTTCCGGAGATGCTCGGCCTGTTGGACAAGAACGACCTCCATGCCTACGATGCGATCGCGGACAGGCTGGTGTCCAACATAAAACAGCGTAACGAGGAACGTGAGCTGAAACGTACGATGAAAGGCCGTTTGAAGAGGGGCAGGAAAAAGAAGAAGCAGACCGAAGAGAAGGAGGACGAGGGGGACAGGTTGTCCCTTCTGAAGTTGAACAGGTCCCTCGGGAACGTGTCGTGGGTGATCTTCGATAACGGCGGGGCCTCGGTGTACAACACCGAGGCTGTGAACGAGATGGGGCACGAGTACCTCACAAGGAAGAGCATGAACAAGACGGACCTGCTGTTGGTCGAGAAAGGCGAGCCTGTGGAAGTGGAACCAGGGCTCGTCTGTTGGAGCGAGACGTTCGAGGCATCGGGAAGGACGAAGTACATCTTCTATGCGGACTACCTCGCCGATGCGAAGACATCGGCGGTGGTGCGCAAGGTCGAGCGTATGGCCCAGGTCGCGAAGGACCTCAAGGACGGGCTCATAGAGGCCGAATCCCTCGTGACGGTGAAGAACAACGAGTTCATCGATTTCGATGTGAAGGTGAACGTGCAGCAGATCCTGACAGAGTACACAGAGGAGGAGAAGGCCGCCCTCGTGGAGAAATACAAGGGACGTTACTGCGGATTTTTCCATCTGGAATCGAGCGCCCCTTTGACACCGGAGGAGGCCATACGGAAGTACCGCAAGAGGATAGCCGTGGAACATGCCATGAAGTCCCTGAAGAACGTCGCGAGCATCAAGCCGCTGAGGGTCTGGAAGGACGCATCGATAACCCTACGATGAAGGCGAAAGTAACACTACATCAGGCAGTCCGAGCGTACCTTTTCCAGATCGGTGTCGGCGGGCAGCGGTACCGACAGGGCGGCGAATATCTCCCTCACCTGTTTGTTAGGGGTGTCCACCCTGATGACGCCTTTCCCGTCCACCGAACAGATCAGGGACCGGAGACGGGTGGCCGTCTCCGTCATCGAGAAAGGCGTTCCGGACAGTGTCCTGCGCATGCTCAGGTACACTATCAGCGAGACCATGTCGCTCAGGATCTTCCCGTGGACGGTCCTCTCTGTCCATTTGTTCAACGGCAGCAGGGACAGGTACTCCTTGGACGTCTTGAAGACGGTCTCTATGTCGGTACGTCCGAAGTACATGTCGAGGATCTCCTGCGGAGTGCTCCGCAGGTTGGACAGGAGCACGAAGAACCCCGACCTGTACTTGCACCAGGTCCGGTCCTTGTCCTTCATCGCCGAGAACTCCTCCGGGTTCTCGGACATGAACTTCCTGTACCCGTTCAGGGCGTTGTCGTGGTCCACGTACACGTAGGCGTAGATCTTCTGTCCGAAGAGCACGTGCTTCCGCCTTTTGCCGAAGTACGCGTGTCCGTCGCGGCAGAAATCGTATTTCCCGTTGTTGAGGAGGGGTTTGATCCCGCCGAAAAGCCCCGGATGGCCGTATCCCTGCTTGAGCGGCATCTTCACCAGGACGCTCTTCTCAGGGGGTTCGTACTCGGCGTCCGGGTCCTCCCACGATTCCTCCGTGTCGCGCCCGTCGGTCCGTCCGTCCTCCCCCTCCTCGAAGGGGCCCAGTCCGTACGTCTTGATCAGGGACTTGCTGGCGTAGCCGGCGTCCAGTACGTAGTCGCAGATCTCCATGCCTATGCTGACCTTGACGTCGTCCGCGATGTCCTTCAGCGTGTTGACGTCGGTCACGTTGCCGGGTATCGTCTTAAACCATACCGGGAGCCCCGAGGCCTTGTCCAGGACGAGGACGAGCCTCGTCTGTTTGGTCGCCTCCCCCGTGCCGTGCCTGTTGAACGCGTTGAACGGGTTGTCCTTCGCCTCGTTGGGAAGAGGGGTGGAATCGACGTAGCAGGATTTCCCGAAGTCCGGGAACGTCCTCCTCATCATCTCGGCGAAGGCGGTGAAGAACGCCAGACGGAGATTGTCGCCGCCCATGGTCTCGAAGTAGTACGTATCCGTCCTGAGGGTCTGCACGGGCACGTCCGACATCACGGAGGTTATGAACGAGTTCTCGCAGAAAAGGTCGCACCTGTCCTTGGACGCGTTCGACATGTGTCTGTGGTAGAGGTGCATGATGCACCTCTCCAGGTCGGGTTTTCTCGTTAAAACCTTGCCGAGGACCCCCGTCATGCCCATGTTTTTAAGAAAACACATGAAGACGTACGCGTCCCCGAACACCGAATGGACGTTCCTGCCACGGCTTTCCGCGAAGGCGGAAAGACGTTCGTCGTCGCTGGAGACCTCCTTAAAGAGGTCCTTCACGACGTCGTATTCGACGATCCCCCGGGTGGGGGAATTGAAGATCCCCGATTTCCTGTCGTCTGATATATAAATCGGGGTCCCGAGCCGTTCCCTGACGGTCTGTTTCGAATGGCTGTTCCCCGGGGAACGTACATAGGACACATCGATTATCGCCGCCGTCCCTCCGATTATCGCTCCTGAATCGGACACCTTGACCTTCTGGAACCTGATGAACGCCATTTCAGCACCAAGTGTTACTAGTAACACTACATCATATATAGAAATTTCGACGATTCTTTCGATTTTATCAAAATTTCATTCAAAAATACTATGTAGATGAGAAAAATCATTGATAGATAGGGGCCAAATTCTGTAGTGTTACTTTTGCCCTCATCTTAGGATAATCCGTCACAGCCAAGCTTCCTTGATCTTCCTGATGATATCTGGGTCTGTACA
>JAKSHW010000163.1 GCA_024399195.1 archaeon
TCGAGGTTCTCCATGTTACAGACGATGATGCAGTTGTCCTTGGCGTCCCTCATGACCTCATACTCGAACTCCTTCCATCCGAGGATGGACTCCTCGATGAGGACCTGGTGGATACGGCTGTATGCGAGTCCCCTTGCGCAGATGGTCCTGAGCTCCTCCTCGTTGTAGGCGATTCCTCCTCCGGTTCCACCGAGGGTGAAAGCGGGCCTGATAAGGACAGGGTATTTTCCGATGTACTCGACGGCGGCGAGCGCCTCCTCGATGCTGTTGGCAGGCCTGGAAAGGGGGCAGGGTTCCCCGATCTTCTCCATGGCCTCTTTGAACAGTTCCCTGTCCTCGGAGGTCTCGATTGCCTCGGGCTGGGTACCGACGAGGACGCAGTTGAGCTTCTCGAGATATCCTTTCTCCGCAAGCTCTGAACAGATGTTGAGGGCGGTCTGTCCACCCATTCCGGAGATGACCCCGTCGACCCCTTCCTTCTCGATGATCTTGGCGACCATGTCGGAGCTCATAGGCTCGATGTAGACCTTGTCGGCGGTTCCGGGATCGGTCTGGATGGTGGCGGGGTTGGAGTTGACCAGAACGGTCTCGTAACCCTCTTCACGGAGGGACCTGCATGCCTGGGAACCGGAGAAGTCGAACTCGGCGGCCTGTCCGATGACGATAGGTCCGGATCCGATGACCATTAGTTTCTTGTAATCTTTCCTCAAAGCTTTCCCTCCTTGATGACCTTGCCGAACTTGTCGAACAGGAACGATGTGTCCCAAGGTCCGGGGGAGGCCTCGGGGTGGTACTGTGCTGTGTAAATGGGAAGGTCCTTGTGTTTCATACCTTCCACGGTGTGGTCGTTGACGTTGAACTGGTCTGCAATGAGACCGGTACCCTCGAGGGTGTGGTCGTCGACGGCGAATCCATGGTTCTGTGAAGTGATGTAGACCCTGCCTTCGTACATGACGGGCTGGTTGCAACCGCGGTGTCCGAACTTCATCTTGTAGGTCTTTCCACCGAACGCGATGGAGGTGAGCTGGTTTCCGAAGCAGATTCCGAAAAGGGGAAGCTGGGTCGCCAGGTTCTTGATAGTGGGGATGGTGGTCTTTGCGATGGCGGGGTGCGAAGGGTCTCCAGGTCCGTTGGAGAGCTGCACTCCCTGGATCTTCCTGCCGTCGAGCCTGTACTCGGTGATGACGTCGGCAGGGGTGTCATAGGGGAACATGACCACATTGTATCTTGCACGGAGGTCGCGGAGGATACCGTCCTTCTCACCACAGTCGAGAAGTCCGACGGTGATCTCCTTACCCTCGTAGTATTCCTGGATCTCCTTGCAACTGACCTCTGCGACAAGGTTGCCTTCGGATGGCGCGGGGGCGGCCTTGAGCTTCTCTACGAGGTCGGGGATGGAATCGAAATCCTCGGTGATCGCACCTTTGAGGGTACCTCCCTCCCTGATCTTGATCACGAGGTCCCTGGTGTCCACTCCGGAGATTCCGGGAACCTTGTTGTCCTTGAGGAATTCGTCGATAGTCTTGCCCTTGTAGTCGTTGGAGGGTTCCTTGCAGTACTCCCTGCATACGACCGCTCTCGCGTGTACCTGACCGGACTGGTAGAAATCATCGGTGGTACCGTAGTTTCCGATGAGCGGGAAGGTCATAACAAGGATCTGTCCCTTGTAAGACGGGTCGGTCAGAGATTCCTGGTATCCGCACATTGCGGTAGCGAAAACGACTTCACCAAAAGCTTCGGAACGGTAACCGAAGGGTTCTCCTTCATAGACCGTCCCATCCTCTAGGACCAAATAACTAATTGCCATCAAAATGAGAACCATTTGCTATTGGTATATAATAAAATGGGATATACCCACGACAGTGGTTAAAATCACATGTCGGATATTAAACACCATATTCGGAATTGGACTGAAAATAAGACATTTGTATCTACGTTTACAACAGGGGATTTTTCCTTTTCTTAAAGAGAATTATGTATATTATAGTGGCAGAGAAACACCATACGTTCCGAACGAAGACGATGTATGGACATAGAATTCCTGTCACAGGACGAACATCCGTGTAAGATACCCGTAGGTCCTTAAGGAAGACTGATAAAGCACAACGCAATCGGGTCACCATGCGCATTCTCGGCAAAGACGGCGGAAAAGGTGAGGTCCAGGTACTTCCCGAGACCGACGACGACATATGGCATCTCTACAACGTCATCTGCACAGGCGACCTTATCACCATGTCCACCACCCGCAGGGACGAAAAGGCGGACGACAAGCTCCGTGCGGAAAGGGCCGAGAAAAAGAGGATGACCCTCGGCGTGAGGATCGAGAAGATCGAATACGACCAGGAAGGGCTCAGGATGCGTCTCCTCGGAGTGATCGAGGACGGCCCGCAGGACATCGGACAGCACCATACGCTCATGGTCGAGCCTGGAGAACCGGTGAGGATCGCCAAGAACCACTGGAAGGACACACAGCTGAAACGTATCGACACCGCCGTGAAGGAGACCGTGAAACCCCGTATCGTCTTCGTGTCCCTGGACCAGGACGACGCCACCATCGCCGTGCTCAGGCAGTACGGTCTGAAGGAGATCGTCACCGTGAGGTCCATGCGTTCTGGAAAGCTCTACGACGAGAAAGGGAAACCCTTCGACTACCATGGGGAGATCGTCTCCAAACTGAGATCGATCGCGACACCTGACATGCCTCTGGTACTGTTAGGCCCCGGTTTCGAGAAGGAGACCCTTGCGGAGGACATAAAGAAACTCCCCTCGGGAACGTTCGGTACCGTGTTCGTACAGCACACAGGTCAGTCTGGAATGGTGGGTGTCAACGAGCTCATCAAGAGCGGGCTCGGAGCGAAGATCCTGAAGGAGTCTTCCGTGGGTACGGAGATGGAGGTCGTGGAGAGACTGATGACCGAGATCGCCAAGGACGGAAACGCCACATACGGACCCAACGAGGTCGCAATGGCCGCGGATGCGGGTGCGGTGGAGACCCTCCTTATACTCGACTCGGTCCTCAGGGAGAAGGACCTTGACGACACCGTCAGGGCGGTGGAGAACCAACAGGGCAACATAGTGGTCATTTCAGAGGACCACGATGCCGGTAAGCAGCTCGCGTCCCTCGGTGGAATGGGGGCCATTCTCCGTTACAAGCTCGCGTAAACCGTGTCCGATAGCATTTAAGCAGGAACTTCGATGCACCCCGCATGGGTGTTTTGAAGTTCCTACATACTTCCGACCTACATATAGGAAAGAAGCTCTATGGGTATTCCCTTTCTGACGATCAAAAACATATTCTGAACGAGATCGTCAGGATCGCGAAGGAGCAGAAGGTCGACGGTGCGATAATCGCAGGGGACATATACGACGTCTCCGCACCATCGGAGGAATCGGTCTCCATTTTCAACGGGTTCGTGACCGACCTCGCGGACGTATGCAGTGTGTTCATCGTACCCGGTAACCACGATTCCGCAGAAAGGATCGGGTATCTGAAAGGACTTCTGAGAAGATCCAAAGTCTACGTTACTGGAACATATAAAGGAAAAGCCGAAAAGATCGTCCTCGAAGACGACCTCGGTAAACTGAACATGTTCCTCCTGCCGTACATGAGGACTTCCTTCGCCCGCAATCACTACAATGACGATTCCATAAGGAACCCCGACATGGCCATGAAGGTCACCTTGGACCACAGCGATATCGATCCCTCCGAAAGGAACATCCTGGTGGCCCACCAGTTCTTCGCCGGGATCGGAGTCGACCTTGAACAGTC